>DATGVC010000183.1:0-8314 GCA_035300745.1 Gemmatimonadales bacterium
GTCGGTCACTACGGCGCGAACGATCCCCGGCCCGTGACGCCCGAGACGATCTACGATCTCGCCTCGCTCACCAAGGTCATCGCGCTCACCACCGAGTGCATCCTCCTGGTCGACCAGGGCAAGCTCGATCTCGACGCACCGGTGCAGCGCTACCTGCCGGAATTCCGCGGCCCCATGAAAGACCAGGTGACGATCCGTCACCTGCTCACGCACTCGGCGGGCCTCGCCGCCGACCTGCCGCTGTTCGATTCGACGCGCACGCGTGAGGCGGCGCTCCGGATGGTGGACACATCGCCGCTGTTGTCGCCGCCCGGGACACGGTTTGTGTACTCCGACTTGAGCGCAATCGTGCTGATGCAGGTCGTGGAGCGCATCACCGGGCGGCCCTTCGACCAGGTGCTCGCCGACGACGTTTTCGGACCGCTCGGCATGACCGCCACGCGCTTCGTACCGCCCAAGAGCTGGGACGACCGCATCGCGCCCACTGAGGTGGACACGTTCTTCCGGCATCGCTTGCTGATCGGCGAAGTGCACGACGAGAGCGCCGCGCGCCTCGGCGGCGTGTCGGGGAACGCAGGATTGTTCTCGAATGCGCCGGACCTGGCCAGGTTTGCGGCGTGGCTGTTGGATACTCGGGCGGGGCGACCGGGCCCATTACGGGCCGACTCCGGCCTGGTTCACCGGTTCACCACGAAGCAAGACATCCCGCCCGGCTCATCGCGCGCGCTCGGCTGGGACACCCCATCCGAGCTCTCAAGCGCCGGAACGAAAATGGGACCGAACGCATTCGGACACACCGGCTTCACCGGCACGTCCATCTGGTTCGATCCCGATCGAAACGTCTTCATTATCCTGCTGACCAACCGCGTGAACCCGACACGCGCCAACATCAAGATCCTTCAGGTCCGGCGACGCGTCGCCGATCTCGTGAACGACGCGCTCACTCCACCACAGTAGCCCAGCCGCGCCGCGACAGGTCCCGGTAGATCACAAAGCCGCCGAGGGCCGCCAGTGCGAGGAGTAGCAGTCCCCGCGTCGTGTCGCCAAGCAGGAGTTTCCCAACCCCGAACAGGACGCCGTAGACCAGCGTGCACCCGGCTATCCAGTCGAACAGGTTCGCCAGGCCGCCGCTCGCGACCTTCACCTCCGGCGCGAGCGCCGCGATCGGCCCCCAGCCGCTCCGCGAAGGTCGCGTCCGTCGGTAGAATGACACCAGCTTCTCCTGCGGCTCCGGCCCGGTGAGATAGGTGACCGCCAGCCAGACAATCGTCGTGATCGCCACCGTGGCGATCATGATCAAGGCGAATTGCTTCGGTTGATCGGTGTCGAACCCGAAACCCACCTGCAGGGCAACCGATACGACGAACGCCGTGATCATCGCCGACACTTCGCTCCAGGCGTTGATGCGCCACCAGTACCAGCGCAGCAACAAGACGCCGCCCGTTCCGGCGCCCGTCACGATCAGCACCTTCCAGGCGCCGCCGATCGAGCCCATGAAGAACGTGACGACGGCGGAAATCAGTGTGAGCAGGACGGTCGCGACCTGCGAAGCCCTGACATAGTACTCATCTGACGCGTCGCGCTTCACGAAGCGGCGCCAGAAATCGTTGACGAGATAACTCGCGCCCCAGTTGAGCTGCGTCGCGATCGTCGACATATAGGCCGCCGCGAACGCCGCAATCATCAGGCCGCGCAGCGACGCCGGGAGATAGTCGATCAGCACGCGGATGTAGCCGGTCTCCGGGTCCGCAAGTCCTGGGAACAGGATCAGCGACGCCAGCGCCGTCAGGATCCACGGCCAGGGCCGAATCGCATAATGCGCGATGTTGAACCACAGCGTCGCGAGCATCGAATGGCGCTCGTCCTTGGCGCTGAACATCCGTTGCGCGACGTACCCGCCCCCGCCCGGCTCGGCGCCGGGATACCACGTTGCCCACCAGTTGAGCGAGATGTAGACGAGGAACGTGATCATCGGCATCCAAGCCGAGTTGAGATCGGGCACGAGATTCAGCGCCTCGCCACGCCCGCTCGACACGAGTTTCTCTTTCATGGCGTCCATGCCGCCGACGGCCTGAACCGCGAACACGGCCAGCACGATCACCATCCCCATCTTGATCACGAACTGCACCATGTCCGTGACGAGCACGCCCCACAGTCCCGACAGCGTCGAGATCGCGGACGTGAGCGCGATCAGACCCAGCACGATGAGGAGCGCCTCCAATTTGCCGATACCGAAGATCAGCCCGAGGATCTTCACCATCGCGAGATTGACCCAGCCAAGGATGATGCAGTTCATGATGATGCCGAGGTACAGCGCGCGGAAGCCGCGCAGAAACGCGGCGGGCTTGCCGGAGTAGCGGATCTCGGCGAATTCGATGTCGGTCATGACGCCGGCGCGCCGCCACAAGCGCGCGTAGAAGAAGACCGTGAGCATCCCGCTCATCAGGAAGCTCCACCAGATCCAGTTGCCGGCGATGCCGTTCTTCGCGACGAAGCCGGTCACCACGAGCGGCGTGTCGGCTGCGAAGGTTGTCGCGACCATCGACGTGCCGGCGAGCCACCACGGCACGTTGCGGCCGGAGAGGAAGAACTCGCTGATGCTTTTGCTCGCGCGGGATTTGTAGTAGAAACCGATCCCGACGTTGAGCGCGAAGTACGCGCCGATGACCAGCCAGTCGATGATTGTCAGTCGCATGGGCCTCCAATTGGGGGCGCGCTCGGGAGTTAGGCAAGCGTCCCTGACCGGTTGACACGGCAACAGTGACTGTCTAAGTTGCTGCCAGATTGGAGGATATGATGACCACCACACAACGCTCGGTTACCCTGACGCTCACCGAACGGGCGGGCGAAGAGGTCAAGAAGTTCCTCGCCGAAGAGAAGGTCTCGCAGGAGTCGGCCGGTCTGCGCGTCGCCGTGCTGCCCGGGGGTTGCTCCGGCTTTCGCTACAGCCTCAACATCGAAGAGCAGCCCGCCGCGGACGACGTCGTGATTGAAAGCGCCGGCGTGCGGTTGTTTGTCGATGAATTCAGCACGCAGTATCTCAACGGCACGGTGATCGACTACAAGACCAACTTTCAGGAATCTGGCTTCGCGTTCGAGAATCCGAACGCCTCCGGCGGATGCGGCTGCGGATCGTCGTTCACGGTGTGAGCGTTGATCCATCGTGATTCAGTAAGCAGGGCCCGCGCACACCGCGGGCCCTTTCTATTCTAGACGTCTAGGCGTCTAGTTCGTATGCGTCCCCTCGACGTCGCGGTCATCTTCGCATATTTCGCCGCGGTCATCGCGTTCGGCTTGGCTGTGGCGGGACGGCAGCGCGACGCATCCGACTATTTCCTCGGCCACCGCGGGCTCCCATGGTGGGCACTTATGTTCTCGGTCGTCGCCACCGAGACATCCGCCTTGACGGTGATCTCCGTGCCCGGGCTCGCGGCGCGCGGCAATCTCACGTTTCTGCAGATCGCGTTCGGATATCTGCTGGGCCGCATCGGCGTCGCGGCGCTGCTCCTGCCGGGCTATTTCCAGGGCACACAAGACACCGCGTACCAGCGATTGGAGCATCGCTTCGGTCGGGCGGCGCGGCGCACCGCATCGGGCGTGTTTCTATTCACACGGGCGCTCGCCGACTGCGTTCGCGTCTTCGCCACCGCGATCCCACTCGCGATCATCACCCATTGGAGCCTACCCGTCGGCATCGTGGCCATTGGGTTCGTGACGCTCGTATATACCTGGGTGGGTGGCCTGCGCGCGGTGGTGTGGGTAGACGTGATCCAGCTGGGTGTCTACCTCCTGGGCGGCATCGCGACCTTGATCGTGGCCACGCACCTGGCCGGAGGGATCGATGCGTTCGGGCGCGCGTGGGACGGCGGCAAGCTCAAAGCGTTCGACTTTTCGCCGTCGTTGACCAAGACCTATACGGTCTGGGGTGGCGTCATCGGTGGGGCCCTGCTGTCTGCCGCTTCCCACGGCACTGATCACCTCATCGTCCAACGATTGCTCGCGGCGCGAAACCTCAAGGATGCGCAACGCGCGCTCATTGGATCGGGAATGTTCATCATCGCGCAGTTTGCGCTGTTCCTCCTGGTGGGAACGAGCTTGTGGCTCGCGGGCGCAGACCAACCGGGCATGCGCGGCGACGCGATCTACCCGACGTTCATCGTGACCCAACTACCAGCCGGTCTTTCCGGTCTCGTCGTCGCCGGCATTCTCGCCGCTGCCATGAGCAGCCACGCCTCTGCCGTCAACTCGCTCGCATCCGCGTCAACGCATGACTTCTATGCTCCGTTGACCGGACGACAGGATCCGCAACAACTGCTTCGGGTCGGTCGTTGGCTCACACTTGTGTGGACAGTCGTGCTCGTTGCGGGGGCCATCGCGTTCCGTGATCAGAACACTCCCGTCGTACAGCTCGCGCTGAGCGTCGCCTCGCTCACCTACGGATCGTTGCTCGGGACTTACATTCTCGGTGGCGCCTGGCCACGCGCTCGCCAGGTCGACGTCATCATCGCGCTCATCGTGAGCATCGTCGTGATGGCCCCGATTGTCCTCGGCGCCGTGATTCCCCACTTCCCGGTCCACTGGCTCCCGGGCCTCGCCTGGCCGTGGTACGTGCCGCTGGGGACAGCGGTGACTGTGGCGGTGGGGATGCTGTCTTCATTGGTCGGACGGTCGGACAGTCGGACGGTCGGACTGCAGGCGTTAGGCGAATGACGACGGCGTCCGACCGTCCGACCGTCCAACCGTCCAACGCTGTCCTTCTGGGCATCGACTGCGGTGGCTCCCATACCGCCGTCGTCGTTGGGGACGCGCGGGGCCGGGTGCTCGCGCGGGCCGAGGGTCCCGGCTCCGCCATGCGCCCTGGCGGAGCGGAACAGTCGGCGGCGGTCATCCTCGACGTCGCTCGCCGGGCGGCCACTCAGGCCAAGGTCTCTCTCCCGGCGAGCATTGCGCTCGTCGGAGCGGCCGGAGCGGGTCGCGCTCCGGAGCAGGAAGCCCTCGCTGCCGCGATTACCGCCGCGGGCGTCGCTGAGCGGGTCGCTGTCCGCGGCGATATCGAAGTCGCGCTGACGGCCGCGTTTGGCGACGCGCCCGGCATCCTGATTAATGCCGGCACGGGATCGATCGCGTACGCGCGCGGCCCGGACGGCCGACTGCATCGTGCCGGTGGCCACGGCTGGCAGCTCGGCGACGAGGGCGGTGGCTACTGGCTGGGACGCCGGGCGCTGTCCGCCGCGGCGCGAGCGCACGACGGCATCGAGGAATCGTCAACGTTGCTGGAGCGATTGCTCGTGGCGCTGGGCCTCCAGACGTTCGACGATCTGATCCGCTGGACCGCCACCGCGACGCCGGCGCAGGTCGCCGCCCTGGCGCCCCACGTCCTCAATGCCGCGCGCGAGGGCGAGACCGTCGCACAGCGGATTGTCGCGGATGCGGCTGTAGAGTTGTCCCAGCTCGTGCTCGCGCTCATGCGCCACTTCTCGGGGACGGATGCGATCAAAATGGCCACCATCGGCGGGCTCCTGCGGCCCGGCTCACCGCTGCTGACCGCGTTGCGCACCAACCTCGCGAGTGATATGCCCCGTGTGCGGATCTCGGAAGGCGGCGCCACGGTCGATGCGCCGGTGGGAGCGCTGCGCCTCGCAGTGCAGTTGCTGGGGAAGCGCTGACCAGGGTGGTTAGACCACCCGATTAGAGTTCTGTCGAATTTTACTGTGCTTGAATCCGTACCCGACATAGAGCGCCAGTCCAATTGCCAGCCAAACAGCGAAACGAATCCACGTTTCGCCGGGCAAGCCCAACATCACGTAGATGCACAACGCGGCCGAGATGGGTGCCAGGACGTAGGCCCACGGCACACGGAATGGACGCGGGCGGATGGGGTCGGTGTAGCGCAGCACCAGCACGCCGGCCGAGACGAGCGCGAACGCGAAGAGCGTCCCGATGTTCGTGAGATTGTAGGTCTCGTTGGCATCGCCGACCAACGCCCACAACGCCACGAAGACGCCTGTGACGATGGTGGTGATGTAGGGAACACGCCGCGTGGCGGAGATCTTCGCCGCCCACGGCGGCAGCAGGCCATCGCGCGCCATCGCGAAGAAAATCCGCGGCTGCCCGTACTGGAACACGAGCAGCACGGCCGACATCGATACGATCGCGCCCAGGGCGACGATCCACCCGACGGTCTTGTAGCCCGCGACTTCGAGTGCCTTCGCCAGCGGGTCGGCGACGCCAAGGTCGGTGTACTTCACCATGCCGGTGAGTACCGCGCCGACAATGACGTAGATCAACGTGCAGATCGCGAGCCCGCCGAGTATGCCGATCGGCAGGTTCCGCTGCGGGTTCTTCGTTTCCTCGGCCGCCGTCGAGATCGCGTCGAAACCGATGTACGCGAAGAACACGATCGCGGCGCCTTGATGGATCCCGCGCCACCCGT
This sequence comes from Gemmatimonadales bacterium, assembly GCA_035300745.1. Classification (GTDB taxonomy): domain Bacteria; phylum Gemmatimonadota; class Gemmatimonadetes; order Gemmatimonadales; family GWC2-71-9; genus 20CM-2-65-7. The sequence continues at coordinate 6,434 of DATGVC010000183.1, forward strand.
TCGGCGCGAACGGGGTGTAGTTCTCCGCATTGATGTGGCTCAGCCCCGCCACGATGAACAAGCCGAGCACGAGCAGCTTGATCACCACGAGGACGTTGTTCGTCCGCGCGCTCTCGCGCACGCCCAACAGCAGCAGCCCGGTGATCAGACCGACGATCAGAAAGGCGGGCACGTTGATGAGAAGCGGGATGCCGGCGACGTGCGGGGCGCTCTGGAGCAGGCCGTGAATCGCCGGATCCGCACTGAGCAGTGCGGTGCGATAGCCGGTCGTCAGGAAATCGGGCAGGTGCACGTCGAATGCCGTGAGCAGCGACTTGAAGTAATCGCCCCAGGAGATCGCGACGGCGACATTCCCCACCGCGTATTCGAGAATCAGATCCCATCCGATGATCCAGGCGATCACCTCGCCGAGCGTCGCGTACGAATAGGCATACGCGCTGCCCGCCTGGGGAATCATCGCGGCAAGCTCGGCGTAACAGAGGCCCGCCAGGGCGCAGCAGACGCCCAACAGCAGGAACGAGAAAACGAGCGCGGGCCCGGCGCCAGCGCGCACCATGTGGCCGGCCGCGTCGGTCTGCCCCGCGGCCGCTGTGCCGATCGCCCCGAAGATCCCTGCGCCGATGACCGCGCCGATCGCGAGCATGATGAGATCGCCCGCGCCCAGCACGCGCCTGAGCGACTGCGGCGTGTCGAGCTCGCTGACCAGGAGCTCTGCGATCGGCTTGCGCTTAAAAAGCTGCCGCACGAATCGCCCTGCCTTCGGTTTGAGACGTGATGCTACGGATAGACGACGATGCTGTACACGTAATCGATCGGGCGCCCGTCCCGAGTCTTCGCCGGACTAAACACAAAATTCCACATGGTGTCCATGAATACGCGACGGTAGCCCGAATCCCTGATCGGAGGACTCACCTCAATCCTTGTCACGCGCCCGTCGGCCCGAATCCAGAAACGGACCTCGTGCTTCTTCCTTTCCTCGGGAGGCGCCCCCGCGGGGATAGTTGGTACCAAGCGCGGTGTGGGCCCGAAAATATCACTCGCGCTGTCACCTGAGCCGGGACCCGCATCCGCGCCGGTCCCGATCCCGCTGCCCGTCCCGGTCCCCCCGGCCGACCCCGGTCCCTGTCCCGGGCCACCCGTCGTTCCATCGCCCGTCCCCACAACCGCAGCGGGTGGGCGCATCACGACGAGGGTGGGGGCGGGCATGTCGATCTTCACCCGTTCCGTGACCGGGGCAACAGTCGGAACCGTGACGACGGCTAGCGGCGGGACGTTTTCCGCTCGCGAGGGCGTTACTGAGAGCGGGAGGGCGAACCAGCTGACCGCCGGCCGGCCGCCGCCGCCACCACCGCCGCGCGGGCCCGTGCCGCCGCCGCCGCCGCTCGCGAACAGCGCGGCGCCGCGCCACAGCACGAGAATGGCGATGGCCACGTGCGCGAGGAACGAGAGGGCGGCCGCCAGCCCTTCCCGCCGCTGGGGCAGCGGGAGCGTGTAGCTATCGAAGATGGGGCGCGAGGGGGAAGGCACGGTCTATTAATACACTAGAACGAAAAACGGGGCACGGTTTCAAGGCCGCACTCCGCAGGTCGCTTGCTCAAAACGTCTGGTTAGCGAGCCGCTGCTGCTCCCTCCGCCGGCGTGAATGCGATCACCTGCACCCCGGCGCCCTTTGCTACGTCCATCGCGTGTACGATGTCGCCGTACTTCCGGTTGGGCGCCGCCTTGATGAACATCAGCTTAACCGGCCGCTGGTCGTAATACTCGTGGAGCTTCGCGTCCAGCTGCTCGAGCGGGACCGGCTGCGTGTTGATCGCGTATGAGCCGTCTGCCTTCAGCTCGAGGACGATCTGGTCGCTCTTCGTCTGCTTCTGCTTGGGCTGC
>DATGVC010000184.1:0-4356 GCA_035300745.1 Gemmatimonadales bacterium
GCGGTCCCGTCGATCGTGACGCCGGCAGCGATCGTGATCGCGCGCTCGAGCAACGCGCGCTGCACGGAGTCGGCGGTGCCCACGAGTCGCAGGGCACGGACCAAAGAAGGAAGGGTGGCGGCAGGGCGCCACGGTGTAAGCGCCGCGCGGGCCGAATCGATGAGCGCGGCGTATCCCGATAGGTGAATCGTCGTGTCGACGCCCGTGAAGATCGAGCCGTCGGCGCCTGAGGTCTTCGACGCAACAAGGGCGACGCCCGATGTGGCTGGACCGGGGCGCTGCAATTGCCCCATGTCCTGCGAGCGATGGCGGCTGCGGCTCGCCATCGCGATCTGGAAGTAGGACTGTCCGAGGATAGGATCGAGGGTGCCGACGGGCAGCGTTAGCGTGGTCGCAGTCGGATCGCCGCGGGTCGAGCGGTAAAACTTCTGCGGGCCTCCCGCAGAATCGCGCAGCACGTCGAACGCCTGGCGCGCGAGTATCGCGGATGCCTGATGATGGCCATGTCCATCGGCCGGCGTGCCGGAGAACACGGCGATGATGATCTGCGGCCGGAAGCGCCGGATCACGTCGAGCACGTCTTTGAGGATCGAATCGCGCGGCCAGAAGCGGAACGTCTCATCGACGGACTTCGAGAATCCGAAATCGTACGCCCGCGTGAAGAACTGGCGCGCCCCGTCGAGCTCACGGGCGGCGAGCAGCTCCTCAGTGCGGATGATGCCAAGCTCGGGGCCGAGCTCGGGGCCGATCAGGTTCTGGCCGCCTTCGCCGCGCGTCAGCGACAGATACGCTGCCTGCGCGCCCATGCCGCGGGACAGCAGGACCAGGAGCTGGGTGTCCTCGTCGTCGGGGTGCGCGCCGATCATCAGCACCCGCTTGTTGCTGCCGAGCTGCCTGAGCGTATTGGCCAAAGCGGCAACGCCGCCGGTGCCGGGCGGGGCCAGTTGGGCCGCCCCGGCGCCGACGGCGCAGCTACTAACGAAGAGCGCTACGACGATCGGTCGCACTATTGAGAAAGATAGACGATGCCACCCTTCATGACGAACTTGACTCGTTGCAGTTCCGTGATATCACGCGTGGGGTCGCCCGCGACGGCGATAATGTCAGCGTACAGTCCGGGCGCGATCGCGCCGAAGTTTTGCTCCTGGCCGAGCAGCGCCGCCGCGACGGAGGTTCCCGATTGAATCGCCTGCATCGGCGTCATCCCGTACTGCACGTAGTACTCGAACTCCTTCGCCTGATTGATCTCCGTCCACGGAAACCCGCCGACGTCTGTGCCCAGGGCGATCTTCACACCATGCCGCAGCGCGCGGCCGAAGGCGCGTCGCTCGAGATTGACCAGGGCCGGCCACACCCCGCCGCGCGGCAGAACGTGGACGCCAACCGTCACCGTGGGTACCCAGTACACGTTGTTGCGCACCATCACATCCATCAGCGAGTCGGTGAGCCCGTCGCCATGCTCGATCGAATTGACGCCGGCCCGGAGCGCAGCGGCAATGCCGTCGGAGCCGATGGCGTGCGCCGCGACCATGTGGCCGAGCCGGTGCGACTCGTCCACGATTGCTTTCGCTTCGGCGTCCGTGAAGTTCACCCAGCTGTGCAACACGCTGTCGGGCCCCCCCGTGAAGTAGTAGCGGCGGTCGCTGTAGTACTTGATCCAGTCGGCGCCGTGCTGCACCTGCTGGCGCACGGCGAGGCGCGCGTTGTCGACGCCATCGACCGGCTGGACGCCGTGCGGCAGCTCGAGCTCCCAATTGGTCGTCATGATCGGATATATCCCCGTCGGCGCCATCGCGCGCGTCGATGCGAAGACGCGCGGGCCCGGAATCTCCCGGCGTTCGATCGCCAGCTTCACATCGACGTCGGCGTACATCGCGCCTTCAGTCTCGACATCGCGAATCGCCGTGAAGCCGTGCTCCAGCGACAATCGCGCGTTGCGGGCGGCGAGAATCGCGCGATAGGCCGTCGATTGCTTGAGCAGCTGATCCTCGTACTCCTGTGAGGTCACGTCGCCCTGGAGCAGGAGGTGGGTGTGCGCGTCGATGAGTCCGGGCAGCACGGTCATCTGACTGAGATCGATGACGCGGGCGTTGGCGGCCTGTCCCTGGATTTGGGCGAGCGGGCCGACCGCTTTGATCCTTTCGCCTTCGATCAAGATTCCTACATTGGGCTGGACGGTGGCGGACCGGCCGTCGACCAGGCGCCCCGCCTTGATCAGCACCACCTGGGGAGCCTGCGCATTGACGGACGGCAGGGCGACGAGACCAACGCACAGCAGGATGAAACCGCGCATCGAGGAGCTCCGGTCCGAGGGGGGGCGGGGGGGCGCGGGGGCGCGGCAAATCTATCATCACCGCAACGGAGGCGTACATGCCCGTCCACGTGACTTGCGAATGCGGCACGTCCTACGACCTCAAGGATGAGTTCGCAGGGAAGCTCGTGAAGTGCCCGCAGTGTGGGCGCCCCGCGCGGGCCCCCGCCCGCAGCGCCGCCGTGGCGACGGCGGAAGGCGATCCGGCGTTCGATCGCGATGTCTTCCTGTTGCGGCAACAGCTGCTGAAGATCTCTGAGAAGTACGACGTCGGCGATGAGCAGGGCAACAAGATCATCTTCGTGGAGCGCCCCGCGCACGCGCTGCGCAATCTGGGCGCGGTGGTGGTGACGCTCGTGGTGCTGTTCGGCGGGATGTCGCTCTGGGTTCCCTTCATCGACGCGCTCCCCGCCGGGTCCCTGCGGGCTATCCTCGGCATCGTGGGCGTCTTGGCTATTCTCATCGGCGCGCCGGCACTGGGAATCGCGCTGTCCGTCAAACGGCACGTCACGTTCTATCGCGACCAGTCCAAGCGCGAACGCCTGCTTGAAATCCTGCAGGACAGGAAATTCCAGCCGATCACGGTGACCTACACGGTGCGCGATGCGCGCGGCCGTCCGCTCGCCAAGTTTGGCAAGAATTGGTTGTTCAACGCGATCCGGAAACGTTGGTACGTCTGGGCACCCGACGGGCGGCTCCTGTTTCTCGCGAAAGAAGACTCCGTCATTCTGTCCCTGCTGCGCCGCTTTTTGGGACCCCTGTTCGGGATCCTGCGCACCAACTTCATCTTTCTTCCAGCCGGCACCGAAGACGTGATCGGCGAGTTCAAGCGCAAATTCACGATTCTCGATCGCTACGTGCTGGATATGACATCTGACCCGCAGCGCCTCATGGACCGGCGGATCGCGATCGCGCTCGGCGTGATGCTGGATACCGGAGAGCGGCGGTGAAGACCGGCGCACCGGGGAACGGCGGCGAACACGAGGAGCCGATCCTCATAACACCCGACATGCTGGCGCCGCGCCGGCCCCCCAAGGTTTCCGATGGCCGCCGGGACTTCGAGCGCGGCATGCGGCGGTTTCCCCCGCTCATCATGGCCTTGATCATCATCAACGTCACGGTGTTCGTCTGGGAAGTCGCCGCGGGCGCATTTCTCGATCCGAAGGCGTTGATCGAGAGCGGCGCCGCAGCAGTGAATCACATCAATCCGCTCACGGCCGGCGCCCTGATCCGGGAGCGGGTGCTCGCGGGCGAATGGTGGCGCATGATCACCGCGACGTTCCTCCATGGCAGTCCCGATCATCTCATTGGCAACATGATCGCCCTCTACATCGTCGGGATGGCGTGCGAGCACGCCTTTGGGGCGGCGAAGACGGCGGGGATCTATTTCGGGAGCGGCTTGGCCGGAACGGCGTTCAGCCTGGCGACCGGTCCGGGGCCGTCGGTGGGCGCGTCGGGTGCGATCTTCGGCGTGCTCGCCGCTGTCGTGGTCATGCTCTACAAGAACCAGGACCGCTTCTATGTGCGCGACAAACGAATCGGCTTCGTGCTCGCCGCCTGGGCAGGTTGGCAGCTGTTGATCGGCTTCACGAGTCCGTTCATCGACAACTTCGCGCACATGGGGGGGCTGACCGGGGGCGCCATCGCGGCGCTGCTGCTCACGCCGACGCTGACATCGCGGGAATCGGTTGTGCGGACCTCCTGAATAACAGGGACGGGTGTTGGTAGGGGCGCAGCATGCTGCGCCCCTACTGGATCACCCCTTACCGTGCGGCCAGCGGCTTTCCGTCCGCGTCGAGGAAACGGATCTCGCCGAAGTTCAGCTCGCGGATTCCGGCTTCGATCTTGGCGCGATCGCCGACCACCACCCAGACGAGGTGATCGGGACGAATCGTCTCCTGCGCCGCACCGGCGGCGTCGGGGATCGCCAGTGCCCGCACGCGCTGCGCGTACGTCTCGTAGTAGTGATCGTCCAACCCAAACGTCACGAGCTGCTCGAGCGAGGCCTGCACGGCGTTCATCGTCTCCCAGTTGCCGGGCAGCGT
>DATGVC010000185.1:0-3243 GCA_035300745.1 Gemmatimonadales bacterium
TCCGAGCACATCGTCAAGATCCTCGTCGACCCCAACCAGACGAACACCGTCTACGTCTGCGTCCCCGGCAAGCTCTGGAGCGACAGTGAGACCCGAGGCGTCTACAAGACGGCGGACGGTGGCAAGACGTGGACGCAGGTGCTGAAGGGCGCCAACGCCTCTACCGGCTGCTCGATGCTGTCAATGGATCCGTCGCGCCCCGGTACGCTGTATGCGGGCATGTGGGATTTCCGCCGGCGGGGCTGGACGTTCCGCTCAGGCGGCGACAGTGCCACCGCGCCGAGCGCATCGAGTCTGTTCAAGAGCACGGATGGCGGCGCGACGTGGAGCGATCTGACGGCCACCGCTGGCTCCGGGCTGCCGCCGAAGCCGTGGGGTCGCGTGGCGGTGGCGGTTGCGCCATCCAAGCCGGACATCGTGTACGCGTTCATCGAAGCGGTGCCGCCGCTGAACGCCTTGTATCGGTCCGAGAACGGCGGCAAGACGTGGCAGACGCTCGATCGCAGCCAGAACATGATTTGGCGGCCCTTCTATTTCGCGAATCTCATCGTGGATCCGCGCGACGCGGACCGCGTCTACAAGCCCGACGGCGGTCTCATCGTCAGCACCGACGGGGGGAAGAGCTTCAGCGGCATCTCGGGGGGCGCGCACGGCGATTTCCACGACGTGTGGATCGATCCGAACGACACCGACCATTTGATCACCGGCGACGACGGCGGCCTGTGGTTCTCGTATGACGCCGGGAACAAGTGGGTGAAGAACGAGAACCTGCCGGTTTCACAGTTTTATCACGTCAGCGTCGACATGGCACGGCCGTTCAACGTGTACGGCGGCCTGCAGGACAACAGCTCGTGGGTCGGGCCGTCGGAGTTCCCCGGCGGGATCACCAATCACCAGTGGGAAAACATGTATGGCGGCGACGGCTTCTGGATGTTCGCCGATCCCACCGATCCCGACTACCTGTACGCCGAGTACCAGGGCGGGGAAATCGCCCACGTCAACCGCAAGACGCACGAGGCCCGCAACATTCGGCCGTTGCCCCGCTACCAGGAGAAAAAGCTCCGCTTCAACTGGAACACGCCGATCCATATCAGCGCCACCCAAAAGGGCACGGTCTACATCGGCGCGCAGGTCCTGTTCCGGTCACGGGATTTTGGACAGACGTGGGAGCGCATCTCTCCCGATCTGACGACGAACGATCCGCAGAAACAGAAGCAGGAGCAGTCGGGCGGCGTGACCGTCGACAACTCGGCCGCCGAGATGCACACCACGATTTACGCCATCGCCGAGTCGCCGCGGGACGGGCAAGTGATTTGGGCAGGCACCGATGACGGGAACCTGCAGGTCACGCGCGATGGCGGGAAAACGTGGACCAACGTCGTGGGCAAGATCACCGGCCTTCCGAAGAACGCGTGGGTGTCGTCGCTGGAAGCCGGCCACTATGCCCCGGGCACGGTCTACGCCACGTTCGACGTGCACACGTTCGGCGACATGCGGCCCTACGCCTACAAGTCCACCGATTTCGGCGCGACGTGGACGGCGCTGGTAGCGCCGGACAGCCCCGTGCGCGGCTACGCCCATGTCATCAAGGAAGACCCGGTCAACGGCAATCTGCTGTTTCTGGGGACCGAGCTGGGGCTGTGGGTCTCGGTGGATGGTGGGAAGCAGTGGGCGCACTACAAGGGCGGCAACTTACCGGCCGTCGCGGTGCGCGATCTGGCCATTCACCCGCGCGACCACGACCTCGTGATCGGCACCCACGGTCGCGGGATCTGGATCGTGGACGACATCTCGCCGCTCCGGGCGCTGACGCCCGAGGTCCTCGCCAGCCCGGTCGCGTTCCTCGCGGGCCGTCCGACGGCGCAGCGGCTGCAAGCCGGCGGTGGCTGGTCCAACGGTGACGCGATGTACGTGGGGCCCAATCCGCCCAGCGAAGCCGTCATTACGTACTATCAGCGGCGCCGGCACATTTTCGGCGACATGAAGCTCGAGGTCTTCGACGCGAACGGGAAGTTGCTGGGCACGATGCCGACGAGCAAACGCCGCGGTTTGAATCGCGTGACGTGGTCGATGCGCCTGGCGGCGCCGCGCGTGCCACCGGCGGCGAGCGCGGCCTTCGGCGCGGCGTTCGGCCCCCGCGTCTTATCGGGGACCTACTCGATCAAGATGACGAAGGACACCGCGACCTACACGACGCAACTCGTGGTCGTCCCCGACCCACGCAGCACCCATACGGCGCTGGAACGCCAGGCGGCGTTCGATCTGGCGCTCAAGCTGTCGGGAACGCTCACCGAGATGACGTTCGCGGTCGAGCGCATGAACGGCGTGCGCCAGGCGCTCGACGAGCGCGCCGGCAGGCTGCCGGCGGGTGACGCGGTGGCGAAGCGCCTCCGCGCCGCATCGGCGACCGTGGACGCGCTGCGCAAAAAGATCGTGGCGACCAAAGAGGGTGGGATGATCACGGGCGAAGAGCGCCTGCGCGAGAATCTCACCGATCTGTACAGCAACATCGTGTTCTACGATGGCGGCCCGTCGCAGACGCAGACGGAGCGTGCGGACGCGCTGGCCCGGGAGCTGGGCGATGTGGTGCGGGATTTCGACGCGTGGGCGACCCGCGACCTCGAGGGCATCAATGCCGCGCTGAGAAGCAAGAAACTCGAGCCGATTAGGGTACTGAGCCGCCAGCAGTGGGAGGCGGCGGGCCAGTAACGGCGTGACTCCCATCACACACGGCCTCATGGGGGCCGGTGTAATAGTCGTATCTATGAAGCTGGGTCAACTAGGGTGGCTGGCTTCCTGTCTGCTCGGCGGGTGCCACGCCAGCCCCACGGGCGTTGTCGGTGCGCCGCCGGGCCCTGCGCCGGCGCTCCACGTTCAGGGCAATCGGCTGGTCGACTCCGCGGGCAGAGTTGTTCGACTCCGGGGCGTGAACCGCTCGGGCGCCGAGTTTGCCTGCGCGCAAGGCTGGGGGTTTTTTGACGGACCGTCGGACTCCGCCTCGGTGGCGGCCATCGCGTCGTGGAAGACGAACGCCGTCCGCGTGCCGCTGAACGAGACTTGCTGGCTCGCGATCAACGGCGTGGCGCCTGCGTACTCGGGTGACAACTACCATCGGGCCATCAGCGACTTCGTAGCGCGTCTCAACCGCGCCGGGCTGGTCGTCATCCTCGATCTGCACTGGACCGCCGCCGGCACGGCCATCGCGCTCGGCCAGGCGCCGATGCCCAATCGGGACCACACGCC
>DATGVC010000186.1:0-11848 GCA_035300745.1 Gemmatimonadales bacterium
TCGACTCGTATGTTCGGGGGACTGCGGGCCGCGCTGAACGAGGTCTTCGACACCGAGGAGAACCGATCCTGGCCGATCGCCAAGCTGACCGATCTCGCCATGGTATTCGTCGCGGGGACGTTGTTCCTGGCGAACGCGTTCGCGTCCACGAACCGCGGGGTGGCCTCGCAGCTCGGCTCGCTGCTCTTCAGCACCCTCTTGTTCTTCGTGATCTTCAAGTTCCTGCCCAGTCGCCGCATCTACTGGCGCACCAGTGTGGTCGCGTCGCTGTTCTGCGCAGTGGCGTTCGAGATCGCCAAGCGGCTGTACGCGCTGTACGTGGCGCGCTTCGTGACGTTCGACCGCGTGGCCTCAGACGCCAATCTGATCGGCTTCCTGCTGTTCATTCTGTGGATCTACTACACGGCCTACATGTTTCTGCTGGGCGGCGAGGTGGCGGAGACTTACGACCTGATGCGCATGCGGCGCCTGCAACGCGTGCGCCTCGGATGACCTCCCTCCTGATCGACCTCCGCTCCGATACCGTCACCAAGCCGTCGCCGGGCATGCGGCGTGCCATGGCGGACGCGGAGACGGTGAAATGAGCGCGCGGCCAGAGCCCCGGTCACAACCGATGCCGATGGATCGGGCGATCCTGTGGAATCCGCCCGCCGCACCGGGAACCACGGCTCCCGGGCGTCCGTCCGGGCGATCACCCTATCCGGTCTTTTTCCAGCAGGAGGCGGTGATCGCCCTGCAGGAACACCTCAAGGGCTCACCGACGCAGGCGATCTTCGGTTTTCTCATCGGCGACGTCTATCGTGATCCGGAAACGGGCGTGCTGTACAGCGTCATCGACAAGACGCTGAAGCTGAGCCAGCCGATTTACGGCGACAAAACCGAAGTCGTGGTCTCGCGACTGTGGGACCGGATGCAGGAGCAGCTCAAGAAGGCGGCCGGCACGCTGCTCGGCTGGTACCACAGCCATCCGGGGCAGGGCGGATTCCTCACCACCCACGACGTCGAGACGCACGAGAAATTCTTCACTGACCCATGGCAGGTCGCGATTCTCGTAGCGGCCGAAGCCGGCGGCGTCACCGGAAGATTTTTTCGTTCCTCACAGAACACGGACTGGCACAAGACACCGCTGCCGTTCTACGAGCTGCTGCAACCTGATTCGATCAAACCCGATGGCAAGAAGCGTTCGTTCATCACGTGGAGGAACTACAAGCCGTACGGCCCGACGCTGACGGGGCCGAAACCCAAACCGCCGGAGCGTAAACCCGAGCCACCACCACCTCCCACCGAGGCTGTGGAGCCCGGGGAAGAGGAAGCCGAAGCGGCGCCGGAGCCCCGAAAAACGCAGGGGAGGCCAGCGGCGGGTGAGCGAGGGTTCCGCATCATGCGCTCGAGCGCCGATGACATTCCCGTCATCCGCACGAGCGCGGACGACGAGCCGGCCCCCCCGCCCGTGCCGACTCCTCCTCCGCCACCACTCAAAAGTGTCTCCAAGACGAGGCCGGCGGCGCCGGTTTTCGTTCCGAACGAGCCACCGGCGCCCAAACCACCGCCACCGCCGCCACCGCCGCCACCGCTGCCACCACCGCCACCGCCGCCTCCAGCAAAGTCGTCAACGAACATTCCGTGGGAGGTCTCGCCGGCCGAGGTTGGCGTCTCCGAACCCTCCCCGCCCCTGCCGGCGTCCCCACGACGCACGTCGGCACCCAAGTTCCGGTTGCTGGAGGAGGACGCGGAGAAAAAGGCAGAGTTCCCTCCTCCCGCGCCTGCCGCGGCCCCCAAACCGCGCCGCCGCAGGCGGCGCGGGCCGTGGCTCAAGCGCGTTGCGATTCTGCTGTTGCTCGCCGGGGCAGGAGCGGGCGGGTATTGGTACTTCGCGCTCCGCAATCCGGGTGTGCCACCGCCATGGGCCGGCTTGCTCGACCGCGCGAAACAGCTCGTGTCGCGCCTAACGACGCGGAGCCCGTCGCCACCGCGGGCTCCGGGCCCGCGTCGCCGGACGACGGCGGCCGCACCGGCGGCCGCGCCGGTCCCTGTGCCGCAGCCGGTGGCGGCGTCTTCTCCTTTCGCACGCTTCGATCGCTTGACTGACTCGCTCTCCCGCGCGGTGCGCAACTTCCAGGATCGGGCGTTGCTGTTTACGAGCAGTCGCATGGACTGTGGCGGGCTTGCCACCGGTCTCGTATCGATCGAGAACTTGTGGATCACCTACAACACTGAGCGCAGGGCCCGGATGGCCGCGTTCGACCAGCGCCGCGCCAGCCGGGACCAGGCGATGTACGCCGCGGTGGACTCGGTCGAAAGCCGCTTCGAGCACTCGGGATGTCCCCGGCCCTGAACGCGTTGTTCGCCCTGCTCCTCGCGATTCAGGCCCCGGCGCCGCTGCGCAAAAGCGACCTCGTGCGCCTGCTTTCCGGAGCGGTGATGTCTCCGCTGGAGCTGGCGCAGATGGTGCGGCGCACCTGCCTGACCTTCGAGCCCACTGATCGCGATCGCAACGACTTTCGACTGCTGGGCGCGGATGCATCGCTGCTCGCCGCGGTCGATGACTGCGCGCGACGCAAGGCACCACATCGGACGGCTGCGGTCACTCCGGCGCGGACGACACGCCGATCGCGGTCCGCGCCGCCCCCGCCGCCTCCGCCGCCCCCGCCCCCCCCGCCGCTCCCGGCTCCACAGCCTCCTCCTGTTTTTCAAGTGCAACGTGTCATCGTCAGAGTGTCGGCCGAGCGCAGCGGCTTCGTCTCGGGCGGTGGCCAGCGGGGCAGTGCCGGCACGCAACTTCCACGCGCGCTGGTGTTCGAGGCGCGCGATTCGGCGGGGGCGGTGCTCTCCGGTGAGGCGGTGACGTTCACCGGGATCAACGCGCGCATCCAGCCGGGAGCGGCCGCCACCGATGCGGCGGGGCAGGCGCGCGTCGGGGTGACGTTAGGCGAGCGTGTCGGGTCGGCGACGGTGATCGCGTCGATAGGGGTTGTGGAGAAGCAAGTCGCGTTCAATGTCGCCGCAGGCCCGGCGGCGCAGCTGGTGGTGATGTGCGGCACGGGCAGCGTGGCTGGACACTTCGCGATTCGTCCTGACAGCGTAATCGTGCTGCGGGTGTCCGCGCAGGATGGATATGCGAATCCGACACCGCTCCTCGGCCTGCGCGCCGCCGTGGCCGACGCCCGCATTTTCCGTGTGTTGGGAGTGGCGCAGGACAGCGCCGCTGGCACGGTGACACTGAAGCCCGATCAGCCCGGTACGACCAGCCTCGCGGTGATTGCAAACGGGATGCGCCAATACCTTACGGTAACCGTGCCACCTCGCGCCGCACCTGGAAAAGTGGACTGCCGGTAGGCCGTCGCCCGAGGTAACTTTCCCTCGCCCCAGGTCCGCAGGCTTTCCGCTCGTGAACCGCGTCAGGCCCCCGCAGGGAGCAGCGCTAAGCGATGTCGGGATTCGTTGCGGGGGCCTGGGGCATTCTACTGTCGGACTGTTCACGGTCGGACGGTTGGACAGTAAGGCGTTAGTAGTCCGACCGTCCGACAGTAAGACCGTCCGACGATTAGATTCGAGTTAATGATCGCTCTAGCTCGCAAGTACCGCCCCAAGCAATTCGCCGACCTCATCGTCCAGGACCACGTCGCGGCCGCCCTGCGCGGTGCCGTGGCGCAGGGGCGGGTGGCGCACGGCTACCTGTTCGCCGGCCCACGCGGGGTAGGGAAGACGACTGCGGCGCGTATCCTCGCCATGGCCCTGAATTGCGAGCGGCGCACACCGGGGGGGACGGGCGAGCCGTGTGGCGAGTGCGACGCGTGCCGGCGCATCTGGACCGGCGCCGTGAGTCTGGACGTCGTCGAGCTCGATGCCGCCTCGAACCGCGGCGTGGACGACGCGCGTGATCTGCGCGAGCGCGCGATGTATGCCGCCAGCACCGAGGCGGGATCCAAGGTCTACATCGTCGACGAAGCGCACATGCTCACGCGCGAGGCGTGGAACGCACTGCTCAAGATTCTCGAGGAGCCGCCGCCACGCGTCGTGTTCGTGTTCGCGACGACCGAGCCGCAGAAGATCGCGAATACCGCCGCGCCGATTCTGTCGCGGCTGCAGCGCTTCGATTTCCGCCGCATCGGACCGCATGCGATCGTCGCGCGGCTCAAGCACGTTGCGGCCGCCGAGCAGCTCAAGGTCGAAGACGACGCGTTGCACCTCATCGCCCGCAGTGCGAACGGCGGCATGCGCGACGCGCTGTCGCTGCTCGATCAGGTCCTCTCGTTTGGCGAAGGTCCGGTGACCGCGGCGCGCGTGCGGGAAGTCCTGGGGCTGATCCCCGACGAGCTGTACGGCGAGATGCTCCGGACCATCGTGGAACGAGACCCCGCGGCGGTCTTCCCGCTCATCGAGCGACTGCTCGAGGCGGGCGCGGACCTCGGCGAGTTCGTGAACGGCGCTGGCGAAACGCTGCGCGCGCTACTCCTGGTCGGCGTCGGCGGCCAGCCCGAAGGACTGACCGAAGGATTGCTGGCGGTGGTGCGCGACTACGCGCCACAGCTCCCGCCCGCGGACATCGTGCGGCTCCTGACGATTCTCAGCGACTCGGAGGAGCGATTGAGCCGCAGCGCCAACCAGCGCCTGCTCGTCGAGGTGCTCCTGCTCAGATGGGCGATGCTGGACCGCACGGTCGAGCTATCGGAGGTCATCGACGCATTGAGAGAGGGGAAGGGGGACGCGGGAAGAGGGAAGGGTACGTCCTCAGCGCCGGCGTCGGCCCCGTCGGCGGCAGCACCCGTCCCGCTTCACCCTTCCTCCATCCCCGGCAAGAAGTTAGAGCCCACCCTCGAAAACGTCCGCTCCGTCTGGTCCCGAGTCGTGGCGGACACGCGCGGAAAGACTCCGCTGCTCGGTAGTCTCCTTGCGGAGGCTGAAGTCGTCGTGGTCGACGGACGCATCGTGACGCTGCGACCGGGGCACGCGGTGCACGCCGAGGGGTTGGAACGGCAACGCGAAACCATCGCTCAGGCGCTGGGCCTGTATATCAGCGAAGCCCCACGAGTGACGATCGCGGCAGGGGGTGGTAGAGGTTCGGAGCGCATTACTCCTGAGGGGGCTAGCGCAGAGCGACTAAAGAGTCTGCGGGCCAAAGATCCAACCCTGAGCGCGGCCGTGGATGCATTAGATTTGGAGCTGCTCGAATAGCTTGCTAACAGTTCCCTGAGGGGTAACTTTCGACGTATGGCGGATTTATCTAGCCTGCTCCAGCTCTCCCAGCAGATGCAGGGGCGGCTTACTGAGATCCAGACACAGCTGGCGCAGCAGACATTGACGGTGTCGGCCGGTGGGGGGATGGTCCAAGCCACGGTCGACGGGCGGGGGCACATTCGCGGCATCAAGATTGACCCCGAGGCGGTCAAGCAGGGGGATGTCGAGATGCTCGAGGACCTCGTGCTGGCTGCCGTGGCGGAGGCGCAAAAGCGCGCGGCCGAGTTGTATCAGGCCGAGGTGCGGAAGCTGGCGTCGGGTCTGCCGTTCCCATTCCAGCTGCCGTTGTAAGGGCGCCGGCCCGGTCCGTGTCCGCCATCGAGGAGCTCGTGGCGGAGCTCGCCAAGCTCCCCGGCATCGGGCGTAAGACCGCCCAACGGCTCACGTTCCATTTGCTGAAACAGCCCGCGGAAACCGCGGAGCGGTTGGCCGACGCCATCAGGCGGGTCCGCGGGAAAGTCATGGCGTGCGGGGCGTGCGGGAACCTCGCCGACGAGGATCCGTGCCCGATTTGTCGCGACCCGCGGCGCGATGCGGCCTTGTTGTGTGTCGTCGAGGAAGCGGGTGACGTCAGTGCGATCGAGCGCGCCGGCCGCTACCGCGGCCGCTATCACGTCCTCGGCGGCCGGATTTCACCCCTGGATGGCGTCGGGCCGGACGAGCTGCATCTTGATCGGCTGCTCGCGCGGGTGACGAACGGTTCTGAGGTGCGCGAGGTCATCGTCGCCACGAATCCCTCGATGGAAGGGGAGGCGACGGCCACGTACCTCCAGCAGATTCTGAAGCCGATCGGCGTGCGCGTCACGCGGATCGCGCGGGGATTGCCGGTGGGTGGCGACCTAGAGTACGCCGACGCGGTGACGATCGCCCAGGCGCTGGCGGCACGGCGCGAGATGTCGGAGTCCGACTGATCCTCTAGGAGGCGCATGGCCGGGGCCGCAAGCTGGTCTTTCAACGAGAACGATTTCAAGCAAATCCAGACGCACCTGCAGGCGTTCCTCCGTGACTCGAACGCCCGCTGTGCGCTGCTCGTTGACCGCAACGGCCAGCTCGTGGCCACGGTCGGGGAGACGCCGCAGTTCGATCCCACCGCCTTCGCCTCACTGACTGCCGCCGATTTCAGCGCCAACGATCAGCTCGCGAAAATGATCGGCGAAGCGGAGTTCGCGTCACTGGTGCATCAGGGCGAGCGCGAGTCGATGTATCTCGCGGACGTCGCCAAGCGGGTGATCCTCGTCGTGCTGTTCGATCAGCGTGCGACGCTGGGGCTCGTCAAGCTCAAGGCTAAAACGGTCGTGGGAGAGCTCAACAAGGTCTTCGAGGAGATGTTCAATCGCGTGGGCACGGGTCAGGCTCAGCAGAAGGGCCTGCTCGAAGGGGCGGAAGACGAAATTGACAAACTCTTCGGTTAAGGGGACGCGCCCATGTCGATGATCAACTACGCGTCCCGCGAGATCAACTGCAAGCTCGTCTACTACGGACCAGGCCTTGGCGGGAAGACGACCAACCTGGAGCACATTTACGGGAAGGTCTCGCCCAACACGCGCGGCAAAATGATCTCGCTGGCGACTGAAACCGAGCGCACGCTGTTCTTCGACTTTCTGCCGGTCGATCTGGGGACGATTCGCGGCTTCAAGACCCGATTCCACCTCTACACCGTGCCCGGCCAGGTGTACTACAACGCCAGCCGCAAGCTTATCCTCAAAGGCGTCGACGGTATCGTGTTCGTCGCCGACAGCCAGATCGAGCGCATGGAAGCGAACGTCGAGTCGATGCAGAACCTGTACGACAATATGGCGGAGTACGGGTACGACCTGACGAAGATCCCGTTCGTGATTCAGTACAATAAGCGCGACCTCCCCAACGCCGCGCCGATCAAGGACCTGCAAGCGTCGCTGAACCCGGGCTGGCCGATCGAGGACGCCACGCGTCAAAAGCAGACGCCCGATCCGTCGCATCCGGGCGAGAACCTCGTCGAGCGGGTCGACGGCGAGTGGGTCGGTCACGCCGCCTATCACGAGGCGGTGGCGGTCCGCGGCGACGGCGTGTTCGACACTCTGAAAGCGGTCAGCAAGCTCGTCCTCAAAACGCTGAGCTAAAGCCCGTCCGATGCGCTGGACACTTCCCAACATCATCACGCTCGCCCGCATCTGCCTCACGCCGGTGGTGGCGCTGCTGCCGTTCATCTCCGGATACTGGCCCAAAGTCATCGCCTTTATCGTCTTCCTGATCGCCGCTTTCTCGGACCTGGTGGACGGCTATCTGGCCCGCCGCTACGGCACGATCAGCGAGCTGGGCATGCTGCTCGACCCGATCGCCGACAAGCTACTGCTGTTCGCGACCCTGATCCCCATTTTCTGGATGACGCGGCATCCCACCATTCTCGCCCGCGACAAGGTGGATTACGCAATCCCTTGGTGGGGCAGCCTGCCGCTCTGGGTGGCGATTCTCCTAGTGGGACGCGAGGTCCTCATCACCGCGTTCCGCTTCTTCGCCAAACGCCGCGGCATCGTGATTCCCGCCGTTGGGGCTGGCAAGCTGAAAGCCGTCGTCCAGAACATCTTCATCGGCGCGACGATCGCCTGGTTCGCGTGGAAGGATGCGATTGCCCAAATGCATTTGGCGGGCGACTTCCGGAACTTCTGGGATAAGTTTCACGGCTGGTTCGTCGCGATCACGCTCGCGGGCGCCATCGTGCTGACCGTGTATTCCCTCCTTGTCTACCTCTACCGCTACCGGGCACTTCTCAAAGTCGGCAAGTGAAGCTCGAGGTCGTCACGATCGGCACCGAGCTGCTCCTGGGCCAAATACTCGACACGAACGCCGCCGAGCTCGGCCGGGGTTTGGCCGCCGCGGGGGTGGAAGTCGTGCGCCACATGTCCGTTGCGGATCGCCCCGACGCGATTCGGGCCGCGGTTGTCGAGGCACTCGAGCGTACGGGTTTCGTGATCACGACCGGGGGTCTCGGCCCCACGCGCGACGACATGACGAAGCGCGAGGTCGCTGCCGTGTTCGGGAAAGCGCTGGAAATGGATGAGGGCGTGTTGCGGTCGATCGAGGAACGATTCCGCCGTCTCGGCCGTCCCATGGCGGCGGTGAATCGCACGCAGGCCGAAGTGCCCGCGGGGGCCACTGTTCTTCCAAACCCCCGCGGCACGGCCCCGGGGTTGTGGGTTGAAGACACCCGTGGGCGTGTGGTCGTGATGCTGCCCGGCGTTCCGTCGGAGATGCGCGGGCTTCTCGCCGAGGAGGTGCTGCCGCGGCTTGCGGCCCGCAGTGCCGGCCTCATCGTGCGCTCGCGCACGGTACGCACGACGGGCGTTGCGGAATCCGCGCTCGCCGAGCGTGTCGGCGCGATCGAAGAGGAGATCGCTCCACTCACCCTCGCGTATCTGCCCTCGATCGAGGGCGTGGACCTGCGTGTCACGGCGTGGAGACTGCCTGAAGGCGAAGCCGAGCGTCTCCTCGCCTCCGCGACGGCGGTGTTGCGCGAGCGCGCGGGCGAGCATTGCTATGCCGAAGACGGCACCGACCTTGCCGCGACGGTGCTCGAGCAGCTGCGCACGCGTAGCGTGCGTCTGGCGGTGGCCGAGTCATGCACCGGTGGACTGCTGGGCGCACGGATCACGGCGGTGCCTGGCGCTTCGGCCGTCTTTGTCGGCGGCGTCGTCGCCTATGACGACGATGTGAAGACCGCGGTCTTGAGCGTTCCCCGCGAGCTGATCGTGACTGACGGCGCGGTGTCCGAAGCAGTAGTGCTCGCCATGGCGCATGGGGCACAGCAGCGCTTCGCAGCCGAAGCGGCGCTCGCGATCACGGGCATCGCCGGCCCCAGTGGCGGCACAGCGGAGAAACCCGTCGGAACGGTGTGGCTGGCGGCGCGTTATCGATCGGAGGCCCGAGCGCTCAAGCGTGTCTTCCCGGGCGATCGCAATGAGATCCGCGGGCGCGCGGCGCAAGCTGCGCTCGACCTGCTGCGTCGAATGCTCGCGGACAAACAGTGAATCGCGTCAACGCACCGGACGGAACGCCGCTCGTCTATGACGCGTACGAACCGGCTCGTCCCAGCGTCGCCGTGTTGTTTCTCCACGACTGGCATCCGCAGCCCGCCGGACTTGCCGAACAGGTCGCCGACACGGGAGCGCAGCTCAAAGACGCGGGATTTGCCGCGTACTTCCTGGACCAACGCGGGCACGGACGCTCCGGTGGTCGCCGGGGACACCTATCACGCTTCAGCCAGCTGTTGGGTGATCTGCAGGCGCTGCGTCGCGCGGTGCGTCGCCGCCAGGATGTGCCGCAGGTCCTCGTTGGCCACGGCTTCGGGGGGCTCGTCGTGCTGCGGTATCTCGAGACGCAGCCGGGCGAGCCGCCCGCCGCGGCGATCATTGTGAGCCCCTGGCTCGCGTCGCGTGCCCGACCCGCGGTCTGGAAGCGGATCGCGGCGCGGCTCGCGGATCTGTGGCCCACGCTCCCCACGGGCCGGGGCGCCCAATTCATGACGGCCGGGGCACGGGCGGAAGTGCAATGGGCGCAGCGCGCCGTGCTGGCCGATTACGAGCGCATCGAACGACCGATGCTGTTTGTGCTGGGCGGCGCTGATACCGTCGTCGATGCCGGGGTGGCCCGCCGCTTCGCCGACGAACTGGCACCACATGCGACGGTCCAATGGTACCCCGAGCTTTCCCACGACCTCTTGACCGCCCCTCAAGTTCGCGAAGAGCTGACCCGGTTCATTGCGGGATATCGTACTTCGGAGTGACATCCAACGATTGTGCGCTTTCCAGACAACGAGCCCCTGGGTATCTTGTTGTCAGACCGAAAGTTCCAAAATTCATGAACAACAAACGACACGCCCACTCGCCGCAGCCTCCGTCCACGCCTCCACGCACTCCTTCGCTCGACCCCGACACGGGAGAGCCGGTGGAGCGGCGAGAGTCGTCTGAGACGTCCAGTGGACCTGCTGCGTCTGTTGCGCCTGCTGCGTCCACTGCATCTCCGGTGCAGCCGGAGCCGTCCGAGGTGGACGTTTGGAAGGATCGGCATCTGCGACTCGCCGCCGACTACGACAATTTCCGGAAGCGCACGGCCAAGGAACGTGCGGAGGTGTGGACGCGCGCGCAGGCGGAGCTCGTGTCCCGCCTGGCGGACGCGCTGGACGATCTCTCGCGCTTCGCGCACATCGACCCCGCGACAATCGACTCCAAGACGTTGCATGACGGCGTGGATCTGGTCGAGCGCAAAGTCTGGAAGGAGCTCGAGAGCGCGGGCGTCACGCGCATCGACCAGACGGGCGTGCCGTTCGATCCGAACATCCACGAGGCGGTTACGACGCAGCCCGCGGCGAAACCGGAGCAGGATCACACCGTAGGCCGGGTGGTGCAGCCGGGCTATAAGATGCGCGACATGTTGCTGCGGCCGGCCCGCGTCGTGGTGCTGACCTGGCAGGGTCAGTAATGGCAGCACAGCGCGACTACTATCAGGTGTTGGGAGTCGCCGAAACCGCCGCGACGGATGAGATCAAGAAAGCCTTCCGGCGGTTGGCCAAGCAGCACCATCCCGATCGCAATCCCAACAATCCGCAAGCCGCCGAGCGATTCAAGGAGATCAACGAAGCGCACGACGTGCTGAGCGACGCCGAGAAGCGCAAGAAATACGATCAGCTCCGCCGTTATGGCGCGTTTGCTGGTCCCGGCGGTTTTGGAGGCGGTGGAGCGGGCGCACGGCGTGGTCGAGGCGGGCCGCAAGACAGCGCCGAGTTCGACATCTCCGACCTGGGCGGCCTGGGCGATATCTTCTCGTCCATCTTCGGTCGGCGTGGCGCCGGTCGGGAAGCCGAGCCCGAGGAAACCGAGACGGAGGTCACGATTCCGTTCCGTGTCGCCGCGCTGGGCGGCACGGTGCCGATTACGCTCGCGATGCCGGAGGTCTGCCCGACGTGCGGCGGGACCGGAGCGGCGAAGGGTGCGACCGTCAGTACGTGCCCCGAGTGCAAGGGACGAGGGACGGTCTCGTTCGGGCAGGGCGGCTTCGCCGTGAATCGTCCCTGTCCCGTATGCCGCGGCAAGGGCACCGTGCCGTCGCAGCGCTGTCCCACCTGTCAGGGAAGCGGCGAGCTGCGCGTCGAAAAGCGGATCAACGTCGAGATCCCGGCGGGCGTCGAAGAAGCGGCGCGCCTGCGTCTCAAGAATCAGGGGCCAAAAGGGCGCGGTGATCTCATCGTGCAGATCCACATCGCGCCGGATCGCTTCTTCCGGCGTGAAGGACTGGACCTCATCGGCGTCGTCCCGATCAATCTCGCGCAGGCTATGCTCGGCTCGCGGATCAAGGTCAAGACGTTGGACGACAAGCGTGTCGTGCTCCGCATTCCGCCGGGCACCCAGCATGGCCAGAAGTTTCGGATCCCCGGGCATGGCATCGAGAAAAACGGGCGGCGTGGGGACATGTACGTGGAAGCCCACGTGACCCTGCCCGAGAAGCTCAGCACCGAGGAGCAGGAAGCCGTAAAGAGTTTTGCGGAAAAGGCGGGCTTGAAGTACTGAGCGCAGAGTGTTTTGTTTGCCGTTCCTGGGCGTCTGTACGTCTAGGCGTCTGTGCGTCTAGCATTTTGGGG
>DATGVC010000187.1:0-24645 GCA_035300745.1 Gemmatimonadales bacterium
ACGCCGATGTCGTCACGGATTGCGGGGTTGACGTAGGCGAGGAGAAACGCGGCGCACGAGAGATCGGAGACGACTTGCCCACCGGCGTAGAAGGCGCCGACTCGGCGCCGCAGCAGCAGGGCGATCATCGCCCCCGCGAGCAGCGTGCGCGCGCCGACGTACACCAGCGTGCTATTCCATATTCCCATGGGGACGGACAGGGAGGGATTCGAACCCTCGATACCCTTGCGGGCATACCGGTTTTCGAGACCGGCGGTTTCAACCGCTCACCCACCTGTCCTGACAGGCTAGACGCCTAGATGCCGAGAGGCTAGACGCCGAGGAAGGCGTGCCTTCCTAAAACCTCGCGCTGGAATCCGCTAGGCGTCTCGGCGTCTTGCTTGATCAAAGCGGACAGGGTGGGATTCGAACCCACGTAACGGTTGCCCGTTAACACGCTTTCCAAGCGTGCGCCTTAAGCCACTCGGCCACCCGTCCTGAACGACTTGCCGCCGAGACGCCGACGCGCCTAGACGCCGAGGCAAAGCTAATCACGCCCCGCGAAGCTTTCTACGGTCCACCTTCCCCAGATGGGTGCGCGGCAGGGAATCCAGAAATCTCACTGTGCGTGGCGCCTTGTAGGGTTCGAGGCGCTCGCGCGCGAAGGTCAGCAGCTCCTCCGCAAGACCAGGCCGGGGTTCGCCCGCGACGACGAACGCGTGCGGTTTCGTGAGACCGTTGGCGTCCTCAATTCCGACCACCGCGACTTCCTTCACCAGTGGATGCTCGAGCAAGCATCCCTCCACTTCCTGAGGCGCGAGCCACTTGCCACCGACCTTGAGCAATTCGTCGGCGCGGCCGCAGTAGGTGAAGTAGCCGTCCGCATCGCGGCGAACCAGGTCGCCTGACACGTACCACTCGCCGCGGAACGCGGCTTTCGTCTTGTCCAGCTGCTGCCAGTAGCCGATCGCGCGCGAGTCGCCGCGCACCCACAACATCCCTACCTCACCGTCCGGCAAATCGTGCCCCAGATCGTCGCGGACCCTGACATCGAAACCTGGCACGACAGTCCCAATGGTGCCCGGCTTCACAGCGCCCGGCTTGTTCGAGATGAAGATGTGCCACATCTCGGCAGTGCCGAGACCATCGAGCAGCTCGACACCGAACGTCTGCTTCCAGCGCTCGTACAATTCGACCGGCAATGCTTCCCCCGCCGATGTGGCGAGTCGCAGGGACGAGACGTCTTGCTGCGCCGCATCAGGATGGGCGACCATCTGATTCACCATCGTCGGCACGTTCACCAGCACGGTCGGCCGAAACTTGCGGATTTTGGCGAACAGCGTCTCGGCGGTGCTCTTTTCGGGAAACAGGGCGGCCGCCGCACCCACCGAGAAGGGAAAGAACAGATTCGAACCGGTCGCGTAGCCGAAGAACAGCTTCGGCACCGCCATCGTGATGTCGCGCGCTGTGAGCCCGAGCACTCCCTGGCCGTAGCACACGGTGGTGTTGGCAAACGAGCCGTGACTCTGCACGACCGCCTTCGGCTTTCCGGTCGTTCCGCCGGAGAAGAGCCAGATCGCCGCGTCGTCACGGTGACTGCGGAACGTCTCGAGCTCCGGAGAGGCGCCGTCAACGGCCCGCGTCGTTGCCGGCTCGCCCACGACGATGATCTGTTTGAGATGGACTCCACCCCCCCCCTCAGCGGCACTGCGAGCGGCCTGGAATGACGGCGCGGTATGGCGATGCACCAGCGCCACGCTCGCACGTGTGTAGGAGTAGAAGTACTCGATCGCCTCTACGGCAAGTTGTGGGTTGACCATCACCACGACCGCGCCAACTTTGAGAGTGCCGAACAGCGCCGCCACGAATTCCGGCCCGTCGGGCAGCGCAATGATGACCCGTTGCTCGGGCTCGACGCCGGCGCTCTCCAGCAGATGACCGAAACGGTTCGCGAGCGCCTGCACTTCACGGTAGGTGAGCGTGCCCTGGTCTGTGAGCAGGGCAGGACGATCTCCCCTTCCCTCGCGGACCCGCGCGTCCAACAACCAATCAGCGATGTTTAGCAGTTCCGGATGCTCGGACATGGGAAAGGATGATGATGCCGGTACATGAGCTGGCGCAACTCACGTGGGAAGAGGTCCGCGACCTGGATCGGGAGCACACGCTCGTCGTGCTCCCGGTCGGCGCCATCGAAGCCCACGGACCGCACCTGCCGCTCGATACCGACGTCGTGATCGCGACGGCGATGGCGCGAGCCGGCGCCAAGAAGCTCGCGGCCCGGGGAGGGGGGCGCGCCGTGCTCATTCTGCCTGCCCTGGCCTACACCGCGGCCAGTTTCGGCGCGGCGTTCCACGGCACGTTGTCCATTTCTGGGATCACCGTCACCGCGCTCATCGTCGATCTGGCGCGCCGCCTGTCTGATCATGGCTTCCAGCTGCTGGCGCTCGCGAACGTGCACCTCGACCCGGAACATCTCACCGCGCTGAATGAGGCGGTGAAGCTTGGCCGGGTCGATCGGCTGCTGCCGATCATCTTTCCTGACCTTACGCGCAAGCCGTGGGGCACGCGACTGGGCGATGAGTTCAGGAGCGGCGCCTGCCACGCGGGACAGTTCGAAAGCTCCATCGTCCTGGCTGAGCGACCCGATTCGGTCCGCGACAACATCCGCGCGTCGCTCTCCCCCAATCCCAGCTCGCTGTCACAGGCGATCAAAGCGGGCAAGCGGACCTTCGCGGAAGCCGGTGGGTCGCGCGCCTACTTCGGTGATCCGGCGGCGGCGACCGCGGACGAAGGCGCTCGCCTGATTGAGGCGCTAGGTTCGATCCTCGAGGAGGCCGTGAGTGCGGCGATGTGACGGCGCGGTCGCGGTCGTGACCGGTGGCGGTCAGGGGATCGGCGCGGCGGTCGCCTATGCTCTCGCCGCCCAAGGCGCAGCGGTCGTCGTCGCGTCGCGCAGAAACGACCGCCTCGAGCACGTCGCCACCGAGATCCGCGGCGCGGGCGGCAAGGCGTGGGCGGTGCATTGCGATGTGACGGACGCAGCGAGTGTGAACGATCTCGCGAGGGCGGCGTCGCGACATGCGGGCGCGGTCGATATCCTGGTCAACAACGCCGGTGTCGCGCACAGCGCGCCGCTGGCGAAGACCACGCTCGACGACTGGAATCGCGTGCTGGCAGTGAACGCGACCGGTACGTTTCTGTGTACGCGTGCTTTCATCACCGGAATGCTGGAGCGTAGACGCGGGTCGATCATCAATGTTGCCTCGGTCGCGGGGCTCGCCGGCGCCCGCTATATCGCCGCCTACGCCGCCGCCAAGCACGCCGTGATCGGCTTGACCAAAAGCGTCGCGGCGGAGGTCGAGGGAACCGGCGTGACGTGCAACGCGGTGTGCCCGGGCTTCGTGGACACGGAGATGACGAAGGAATCCGTTGAGCGCGTCGCCGCGAAAACCGGCAAGCCGGCCGACGAAACGCTTTCGGCAATGCTGGCATCGGCGTCACAGCGGCGGCTAATCACGCCGGACGAAGTCGCACAGGCGGTGTTGGCGCTGTGTGACATCAACGGCACACGGCCCAATGGCACCGCCGTCACGATCGCAGCCTGAGGGGAACGCGCATGGCGTTTGAGATCATCAATCCTGAAGTCTTTGGAGCCCGGCCCAGCGGCTGGAATCACGGCATGCTCGCGGAGACAGGCGGGCGCGTGCTGTTTGTCGCAGGCCAGATCGTTCCCGTCGGTGATTTCGTCAAGCAGTGGGACGGCGCCCTGGGCCGCGTGATGGAAGTCGTGCGCGCAGCGGGCGGGAGGCCGGAGAATATCGGCCGCATGGTCGTCTATCTCACGGATCGTCCCGCGTACCTCGCCAACCTCACGCCGCTCGGCGAAGTTCACCGCAAACATATGGGCCGCCACTACCCCGCCATGGCCGTCGTCGAAGTGAAGTCGCTCATCGACTCCAAGGCGCTCGTCGAGATCGAGGCTGTTGCCGTGCTATGACATCCTTCCTATATCAAGTAGATGCCGGCATTGCGACGATCACGCTCAACCGACCCGAGCGGCTCAACGCGCTGACGTTCGCGGTCTACAAGGAGCTGCGCGACACATTTCAGCGGCTCGACACCGAGCCCAGTGTGCGCGCAATCATCATTACGGGCGCCGGGCGAGCGTTCTGCTCGGGTGGCGATGTCGAGGACATCATCGGCGCGCTGCTGGGCCGCGATCTCACGGCGCTGCAGGAGTTCACACGCCTCACCTGCGACCTGATCCTCGCGATGCGCCGCTGCCGCCGGCCGATCGTCGGCGCGCTGAACGGCACGGTGGCCGGCGCGGGCGCGGTGATCGCGGCGGCGTGCGACATCCGCGTCGCTGCCGAATCGGCCAAAATCGCTTTTCTCTTCACGAAGGTTGGGCTGTCGGGCGCCGACATGGGGGCTGCCTGGCTGCTGCCACGCATCGTCGGGTACGGCCGTGCGACGGAGCTGCTGCTGACGGGCGACTTTGTGGACGCGACGCGTGCGTATGAGATCGGCCTCTACAACCGCGTGGTGCCGCAAGCGCAAGTGCTGCCTGAAGCCCGCACGATCGCCGAGAGTCTCGCGCGCGGACCTTCCGCCGCCCTCGGCGTGACGAAGCAGGCGCTCGAGGCCGAGGCCACACTCGACTTCGACGCGGCCCTCGCGTACGAAGCCGAAGTCCAGGCGCAGCTCATGCAGGGACCGAACTTCCGCGAGGCCCACGAGGCATTCCGCGCCAAACGCGACCCCAAGTTCACCTGATGGTCGACACCGCGCCGGTCCGCGCATTTCTCGACGACACGCATGTGACGCTGGCGGAGCGCGTGAGCGAATTCGCCACGCGGCTGCTCGCGCCGCTCGGCGAGCCGAAGGACGACGCCGCCGCGCGCCGTCAGGCCCGCGATCTGCTCGGCAAACTCGGCGCCGCCGGCTGGTTCCAGCCGATTCGCGACCAGGATTGGCGCGCCTGCTGTATCGTGCGTGAAGCGCTCGCTGCGGCGTCGCCGCTGGCCGATGCCGTCTTCGCACTGCAAGCGCTGGGCGTTGTGCCGATGCTGCTCTCCGCCAACGACGCGATGCGCAAGCGCTGGCTCGAGCCCGCCATTCAGGGCCGCGCCATGGCGTCATTCGCGATGACCGAACCGGATGCGGGCTCCGATGTCGCGTCGCTCGGGGCCACCGCGGAAGCGGACGGCGACGGCTACGTCGTCACCGGCACGAAAACGTTCATCTCGAATGCCGGGATCGCCGATTTCTACACAGTGTTCGCCACCACCGACCGCGCTAAAAAAGACAAGGGTATCGGCTGCTTCGTGGTCGCCGCGGACACGGCCGGCGTACGCATGGTGCGGTCGCTCGTGCTTTCCGCTCCTCATCCCCTCGGGGAAATCGCATTCCAAAAGGCCCGGGTCCCGAAGGAATGCCGGCTGGATGCTGCGGGCGAAGGTTTCAAGCTCGGTCTCGCTACGCTCGATCGCCTGCGGGCCACCGTCGGCGCCGCCGCGTGCGGGATGGCGGCACGCGCCCTTGCCGAGGCGCTCGCGCACGCCAAGTCACGCCACCAGTTCGGCAAGCCGCTGGCCGACTTCCAGCTGATTCAAGAGAAGCTGGCCCGCATGGCCACGGATCTGACCGCCGCGCGGCTGCTCGTCTATCGGGCGGCGTGGGAGAAAGATCGCGGCGCGCCGCGCGTCACGCTCGAAGCGGCCATGGCGAAAGCCTTCGCCACTGAAGCGGCCCAGCGGATCGTGGACGACGCTGTCCAGATCCTGGGCGGCCGCGGCGTGCTCGCCGACCATCCCGTTGACCGGTTGTATCGCTCGGTGCGCGCGCTGCGGATTTACGAGGGCACGACGGAGATTCAGCACCTCATCATCGCGGGACAGCTCGTCAAGTGAGAATCGTCACGATCGGTGGCGGGCCGGCGGCGCTGTACTTCGGCATCCTGATGAAGAAGGCGTCTCCCAATCACCAGATTACCATCCTCGAGCGCAACCGGCTCGAGGACACCTTTGGATTTGGCGTCGTGTTCTCCGACGCGACGCAGAACAATCTGGCCGCCGCCGATCCGGAGACCTACGACGCGATGGCGAGCCACTTCGCCCACTGGGACAATATCGATATCCACTACCGCGGCCTCGTGATCACATCGAGCGGCCACGGCTTCAGCGGCCTGTCGCGGCAAGCCTTGCTCGGCGTGTTGGGACGACGCTGCACGGAGCTGGGCGTGTGTATCGAGGTCGGGACCGAAGTGACCGATCCCGCGGTGTACGTCGACGCCGACCTCGTTGTCGGCGCCGACGGGTTCAATAGCATGGTGCGGGACCGCTACGCCGAGCATGTTCAGCCCACGATGGACGAGCGGCCGAACCGCTTCGTGTGGCTCGGCACGACGCGCCCCTTCCCCGCTTTCACCTTCTACTTCAAACGCGACAAGCACGGGGGGGGCCTCTGGCGCGTGCACGCCTATCAGTACGAGAAAGGGCACTCGACGTTCATCGTCGAGACGACAGAGGCCGCCTGGCGCAAAGCGGGACTCGATCAAGCGAGCGAGGACGACACGGTCGACTTCTGCGAGGCGCTCTTCAAGGAAGAGCTTCAAGGCCATCGCCTCCTCAAGAATCGATCAGTGTGGCGGCATTTCGTCACGGTGCGGAACGCGGCCTGGTCGCATGACAACGTCGTCCTGGTGGGCGATGCGGCGCATACCGCGCACTTCTCGGTCGGCTCGGGGACCAAGCTCGCGATTGAAGACGCGATAGCGCTGGCCGGGGCGTTGCAGCGCCAGCCGAAGGTCCGCACCGCGCTCACCGAGTACGAGGCCGAGCGGCGGCCGGTGGTCGAGAGCCTGCAGCGCGCGGCGCAGGTGAGCCTGCAGTGGTTCGAGGACACCGAGCGCTACATGAGCCTCGAGCCGCCGCAGTTCGCGTTCAATCTGCTGACGCGCAGCCTGCGGATTACCCACGATAACCTCAAGGTGCGCGATCCCAGGTTCGTCGAGTCGGTGGATCGTTGGTTCGCGCGCGGGGCCAGTATCGACACCGACCCGCCGCCGCCGCCGATGTTCACCCCCTTCACGCTGCGCGATCTGGTGCTCAGCAATCGCGTGGTCGTCTCGCCGATGTGTCAATACGTGGCCGAGGACGGCATGCCGAACGAGTGGCATCTCGTCCATCTCGGAAGTCGAGCGGTGGGGGGCGCCGGGCTGATCTTCACGGAGATGACCGATGTGTCGCGCGAGGGGCGGATTTCACCGGGCTGCACGGGGATGTACAAGCCGGAGCACGTCGCGGCGTGGAAGCGGATCGTCGATTTCGTGCACGTGAACAGCAACGCCAAGATCGCGATGCAGCTCGGCCACGCCGGCCGGAAAGCGTCGACGCAGCGTATGTGGGAGGGGATGGACGAGCCGTTACCCGATGGCAACTGGCCGATCATCTCGGCGTCGCCCCTGCCCTACTTTCCGTACAGTCAAGTGCCGAAGGAGATGACGCGGGCTGACATGGACGAGGTGAAATACGCGTTCGCGCGTGCCGCGCAGATGTCGAACGACGCGGGCTTCGATCTGCTCGAGCTGCACTGTGCGCACGGCTACTTGCTCGCGAGCTTTATCTCGCCGCTCACCAACAAGCGGACCGACGCGTATGGTGGGTCGCTCGAGAACCGGATGCGGTTTCCGCTGGAGGTGTTCGACGCCGTGCGCGGCGCGTGGCCCGATCACAAGCCGATGTCGGTCCGGATTTCGGCGGTCGACTGGGCGCCTGGGGGCATGCAGCCGGCCGATTCCGTCGAAGTCGCGCGCATGCTCAAGGCGCATTCCTGCGACATCACCGACGTCTCCGCCGGTCAGACCGTCGCCGACGCGAAGCCGCAGTATGGCCGTCAGTTTCAGACGCCGTTCGCCGACCGGATTCGTCACGAGGTGGGGATCGCGACCATGGCCGTCGGCAACATCTCGTCATATCAAGACGTGAATACGATTCTGGCCGCAGGTCGTGCGGACCTGTGCGTGCTGGCGCGGGCGCACTTGTGGGATCCGTACTGGACGCGTCACGCGGCGTACGAGCAAGGCTATCCGCTCCCTTGGCCCGATCCCTACGCGACGCTCGACAAATACAAACCGAGGCCTGCCTGATGGCCCCTGTCACGTACTCGAGCTATTTGCAGCTCGACAAGCTCCTCGCGCTCCAGCTCCCGCGCGAGGGACAACTCGAGCACGACGAGACGCTCTTCGTCATCATTCACCAGGTCTACGAGCTGTGGTTCAAGGAAGTGCTGCACGAGCTCGACTACCTGCAAAGGCTGCTGCGCGCCAATGACACGCCGCTGGCCGCCGCGACGCTCAAGCGGATTTTGACGATCCTCAAGACGCTCGTCGCGCAGATCGATGTGCTCGAGACGATCACGCCACTCAACTTTCTGGCCTTTCGCGACCGGCTGGAGTCGGGGAGCGGCTTTCAGTCGCATCAGTTCAGGGAAATCGAATTCATTCTAGGCAAAAAGGGCCGGCCGTCATTCGAGCGCTACCCCGAAGACAGCGAGAACCGGAAGCGCGTCGAGCGCCGGTTCAGCCAACCGACTCTGTGGGATGCGTTCCTGCATTATCTCGCGGCCAACAAGTATCCGGTGGCGAAGACGTTGCTGCAGCGCGATTACAGCGAGGCGTATGAGCCCTCACCAGAGGTGCAACGGATTCTGGTGGAGGTCTACAAGAAGAATCCAGCGGTCTCGCAGATCGCCGAGCGGCTGGTGGATTTGGATGAGGGCTTCATGGAGTGGCGGTATCGGCATGTGAAGATGGTGCAGCGGACGATCGGGACGAAGGCAGGAACTGGAGGCTCTGCGGGTGCTGAGTACTTGCTCACGACACTAAACCAGCCGGCCTTTCCGGACCTCTGGGTGATTAGATCAGAGTTGTGATCAATCCTGAAGAGCTCGCTAAGCACTACACACGGTTCCGCGTCACGGAGCGCATTCTGCTCACCGGTCACTCGCATCAAGCGTGGCCGGACGTCGCGTTCGAGGCGCAGCAGCAGGCCTGGCTCGATGCGGCGGAGCTGGTGGACGATGCGTGGGACAAGGCGTTCGAGAGGGCCAACGAAGTCCGGCGTGGATTCGCCCGACTGCTGGATGACTCACCCGACCGCATCGCGTTGGCGCCCAACACGCACGAGCTGGTGGTCCGGTTCTTATCGGCCCTGCCTCTAAAGAAGCGTCCCAAGCTGATCACCACGGATGGGGAGTTTCACACGATTCGCCGTCAGCTCGATCGGCTTGCTGAAGCGGGTATCGAGGTTGTGAAGGTCGCGGCTGAGCCGGCGGCCACACTGGCCGAACGACTTGCCCAGAAGGTCGATGATCGCACGGCGGCAGTCCTTGTCTCGGCCGTCTTGTACACCAACGCGCACATCGTGCCCAATCTCATGGCCACGCTCAGCACGTGCGAGCAGGTGGGCGCAGAATTGTTGGTGGACGCCTACCACACGCTCAACGCGGTTCCGTTTTCGTTGCCGGTCGAGGGATTGGAAGGGGCGTACGTGGTGGGCGGCGGTTACAAGTACTGCCAGCTTGGGCCGGGGAACGCGTTCCTGCGGTTTCCGGCTGACTGCGCGCTACGACCGGTCATCACCGGATGGTTCAGCGAATTCACGGACCTCATGAAGGCGCCGAGTGGGCGAGTGGAGTACGGAGCGGGGCCAGCACGGTTTGCGGGGGCCACGTACGACTTCACGAGTCATTATCGCGGGGCGGCCGTGTTCAGGTTTTTTGAAGAGCAGAGGCTCACGCCCGAGAGACTACGGGAACTCAATCAACAACAAAATACGCTGCTGGCCGTTTCGCTTGGGGTCCACAATGAGGTGCCGATGAATTCCATTGGCGGGTTCATGGCATTTCGCGCGAATAACCCCGCGCAATTACACGCCGAGCTCCGCAAGAAAAACGTCTGGACAGATTACCGAGGGCAAATGCTCCGCCTGGGTCCGGCCCCGTACGTCACCGACGCTCAGCTTGAAGAGGCCGTACGCGCCCTAGCGAACTCTGTCTCGTTTAAAGGCTAGCGCTTCGCCGCGAAGAAATCCCTGAGCAGTTCGGCGCACGCCTCCGCTTCAAAGCCGCTTCTGACTTCCACGCGATGATTCAGCCGCGGATGCCGTACGAGATCCCCCACCGACCCGCACATCCCCGCCTTCTCATCGAACGCCCCGAACACCAGCGTCCCGACCTTGGCCAGCACGATCGCGCCCGCGCACTGCGCGCACGGCTCGATCGTGACGTACAACGTGCAGTCGGTGAGACGGTCCGTCTCGAGAGCCTCGAGCGCCCGCTCGATGGCCAGAAACTCGGCATGATAGGTGGGGTTTTGTCGAGCGACGGTTTCGTTATGGGCCTCGGCGACGATTTTATCGCCGCGCATCATCACCGCGCCGATAGGGACTTCGTCTTGAGCAGCGGCACGCCGCGCCTGCTCGAGCGCGGCGGCCATGCCGTTATGCACGCACCGCCTCACGAGCGCGCTCGAACGTCAGCGAATTGCCGTCCTTCGCCCGATCGACGCGCACCCGGTCGCCCTCGACGTACTGCCCCTCGAGCACGGCAACCGCGAGTGGGTTCTGCAACAGCCGCTGGATCGCGCGCTTTAGCGGCCGAGCACCGTAGACCGGATCGTAGCCCTCGGCGACGAGGAGCTGCTTCGCCGCGGGCGTCACTTCGATCGCGAGCTTGCGATCGGCGAGCAGCCGCTCGACCCGCTTGATCTGAATGTCCACGATTCGCGAGATGTCCTCGTGCGTCAGCGGCCGGAAGATGATGATGTCGTCCACCCGGTTCAGGAACTCCGGCTTGAACGCCTGACGTAACAGCTCCGTCACCTTCGTCTCGGCCTGCTCCCACGCGACGCCGCTCGTGCCCGCCTCGATTAAGTACTGCGAGCCGATGTTCGACGTCATGATGAGCACGGTGTTCCGGAAATCGACCGTGCGACCCTGCGAATCCGTTAACCGGCCGTCGTCGAGAATCTGCAACAGCAGGTTGAAGACGTGGGGGTGCGCCTTCTCGATTTCATCGAACAGGACCACCGAGTACGGCCGGCGCCGAATCGCCTCGGTGAGCTGGCCCCCTTCCTCGTAGCCCACGTATCCCGGCGGCGCGCCGATGAGCCGCGCGACCGCGTGCTTCTCCATGTACTCCGACATGTCGATGCGCACGAGCGCGCGCTCGTCGTCGAACAAGAACTCGGCGAGCGCCTTCGCCGTCTCCGTCTTCCCGACACCGGTCGGACCGAGGAAGATGAACGAGCCCGTCGGCCGATGCGGATCCTGGAGTCCGGCGCGCGCGCGGCGGACCGCGTTCGCGACCGCGGCCAGCGCCTCCCGCTGCCCGATCACGCGCTGCCCCAGCTCCTCTTCGAGCTTCAGCAGCCGCTCCTTCTCCGACTCGAGCATCTTGCTCACCGGGATGCCCGTCCACTTCGATACGATCTCGGCGATGTCCTCGGCGTCCACTTCTTCCTTCAGGTACCTCTCCTTCTTCTGGATTTCGGCGAGCCGCTTTTCGAGCCCTTGAATCTCTTTCTCGACCTGCGGCACCTTTCCGTAGCTGATCTCGGCCGCCTTCTGGAGATCGCCGCGGCGCGTCGCCTGCTCCGCCTCCGTGCGCAGCTTCTCGAGCTCGGCTTTCTTCGCCTGGATCTTCTGGATCGCGTCCTTCTCCGCGGTCCACTGGGCTTTCATGGCGTTCGACTTCTCACGCAGCCCCGCGACCTCCTGCTCGATCTTGGTCTTGCGCTCCTTGGACGCCTTGTCCTTCTCCTTGGCGAGGGCGGCCAGCTCGATCTCGAGCTGCGTGATCTTGCGTTCCACCTCGTCGATCTCCTGGGGCAGCGAATCGATCGCGATGCGCAACCGCGCCGCCGCCTCGTCGATCAGGTCGATCGCCTTGTCGGGCAGGAAACGGTCGGTGATGTAGCGACTCGAGAGCGTCGCCGCCGCGATGAGAGCGTTGTCGGTGATGCGAATGCCGTGGTGGACTTCGTACTTCTCCTTGAGCCCGCGCAGAATGGCGATCGTGTCCTCGACCGACGGCTCGCCCACGAACACCGGCTGGAAGCGCCGCTCCAGCGCCGCATCCTTCTCGACGTGCTTGCGGTACTCGTCGAGCGTCGTCGCGCCCACGACGTGCAGCTCGCCGCGTGCCAGCGCCGGCTTGAGCATGTTGGACGCATCCACCGCGCCCTCGGCCCCACCGGCACCCACAAGCGTGTGGAGCTCGTCGATGAAGACGATGTAGCGTCCTTCGGTCGCGGTGATCTCTTTGAGAACGGACTTGAGCCGCTCTTCGAACTCGCCGCGGTACTTGGTGCCCGCGACGAGGGCGCCGATGTCCAGCGCGATGAGATGCTTGTTTTTCAGGGAGTCGGGCACGTCGCCGTTGATGATGCGCTGGGCCAGGCCCTCGACGATCGCCGTTTTCCCGACGCCGGGCTCACCGATCAGGACCGGGTTGTTCTTCGTACGACGCGACAACACCTGCATGACGCGGCGAATTTCCTCGTCACGGCCGATGACCGGATCGAGCTTGCCCTTGCGCGCGATTTCGGTGAGATCGCGCGTGAAGCGCTGCAACGCCTGATACTTGCTCTCCGGCTCTTGATCGGTGACGCGATGCGCGCCGCGCACCCCCTCGAGCGCCGCCAACAAGTCTTTGCGGCTGATGCCCTGGGCCGACAGGAGCTGGCGCGCGCTGGTACCCTTCTCTTCGGCGAGCGCGAGCAGCAGGTGCTCGGTCGAGACGTAGGCATCACCGAGCGACTTCGCGTCTTCATCCGCGCGGTCGAGCACGCGCGACAACTCGCGCGCCAACGTCGGCTCGACGCCGCCACCCGATTGCTTGGGGAAGCGCTCGATCTCACGCTCGGTTTCGGCCTGAAGCTGCGTGACGTTGAGCCCGGCCTTCTGCAGGAGCGGCACGACGATGCCTTCCTCCTGCTGCAGGAGGGCGTAGAACAGATGGGCATCGTTGATGACTGGATTGCCCTTGGAGCGGGCCAGCGAGGCTGCTTGTTGGAGCGCCTCGGCGGCCTTAACGGTTAGTCTGTCTGGTTGGATCATGGCACGGCTCCAAGGCAATGGGCGTGCCGTCAAATAATGCCAAAAAGACAGAGGGACGGTAGTGACACCTACCGCCCCGTTACCGCCTCTACTTCATGATGATCATCTTCCTCGTAAACCGCCGCCCGTCCACGATCAGCTGATAGATGTAGACACCGGATGCCGCGTCACGGTCGGTCTTCAGAACTTTGCCGTCCCAGTACGCGTTGAACGCGCAGGGAGACGATCCCGCCGTGCTGCACGTCAGCTCGAGATTGTCCAGGTCCTCGCCCGTGCCCTGGAGAATCGGCACGGCGACGAGCTGCGCCAGCACGTTGTAAATCTTGAGCGACACCTTCGGCCGATGACCATTGGCAAACAGCTCACCGCTCAGCGTGAACGGGATCGTGGTCGCCGGATTGAACGGGTTCGGATAGTTCTGCTTGAGCTCCACGAGCGGAGCAGGTGTCGCTTGCCGGAACCCACCGCCCACCCCCGCGAGAAGGCCCCCTCCGAGCCCCCCAACCAGCACTGCCCAGGTATACAGCTTCATCCCCGACTCCTCTGCGAACGGAAAAGATGCGTTAGACCGCTCTCCTTGTTGTTACAGGGCGCAAGGTGACTGCTGCAAAGAAAAAGCTAGGAAGCGCATTAACCCTGTCAAGCACGTAAAACCCTCGTATCTCCCTTACGGCTCGTAATCCCTCGCCGGTCCGCCCACTCCAGCAGCGGGATCAAGTACTTGCGCGTCAAGCCCAGCCGGTCACGAAACTGCGCGGGAGTGGCGGCGCCCAGCTCGCGCAGCGTCTCCTCGACGGCGCGACGGAACTCTTCCAGCGCCTGCTTTAGCGCATAGCGCTCCTGATCGACGCGTTCGACCGATCCTTCGCGCGCCAGATGCGCCAGCAGCGCCGGTACGGACGAATCAGCGAACTCACGCTGCAATTCGGAGACCGTGGGAAGCTGCCAGCGCGCCTCGGCCAAGCGCTGCGCCAGCCGCCCGCCGGCGTCACCGGCCTGCGCCCTCCATCCAGGCGTGCGCACAACTGCCCCCCCCTCGGCCAGCTCCCACGCTTGCTTCTTCACCCCATGCTCGACCAGCAGGTCCAGCACGGGCGCCGGAGCGATTACCCCGGCTCGCAGCGCCTGAAGGGATAGCCCGGCGTCGAGCGGATGCTGGTCATGGTGGGCTGCGACCACCGCGGCAAGCCGGTCCACCTCCGCGGCGATCGCCCGGCGCGCGACCAACACCTCGCCTACCGAGAGGATGCCCTTCCCCGCCGCCGCGATTGTGGCGGCTACGTCAGAAGCAAGGACACCTACCCGAACGGCGATATCGCCTACGCGCAGACCCGCGAGACCGGTTTCCTCGACAAAGCGCCCCAGCCGCTCGGCGGGGGGCTGACTGGTGGCCAGGCCGCGCTCCGACACACGGGGCCGCTTGGGCGGGAAG
Organism: Gemmatimonadales bacterium; assembly: GCA_035300745.1. Taxonomy (GTDB): domain Bacteria; phylum Gemmatimonadota; class Gemmatimonadetes; order Gemmatimonadales; family GWC2-71-9; genus 20CM-2-65-7. Next base: position 14,533 of record DATGVC010000187.1, read on the forward strand.
GGATCGATTACGACCCCACCGCCGATCGTTGTCACGGGGGAAAAGCTGCGGATCACGAAGCGATCGCCGCCGCGGGCGACGAGCGGCCGCTCCAGGAGCAGACGCGCGACGCTGGTCTCGCCCGGGGCGATCGCGCGTACCTGGGCGACACGTCCCAGGACTTCGGCCGTAGCGAGGTGAACCCGAATGCGCGTGCGGACCGCGAGTGGCTTCTTGGCCGTGGGCAGCAGCTCCAGCGCCACATCGAGGGTGCTCGTCGCCGCCCACCCCGTGCCTGTCACGGCAACGTGACCGCGATCGATTTCTTCTTTGGCGACACCCACGAGGGCGAGCGCCGTGCGCCGTCCAGGGCCCGCCTGATCCGCGTCCTGGCTATGCACCTGGATGGAGCGTACGCGGACGTCGCGGTCCAGGGGCAGCAACCGCACGCTCGCGCCAGCCGCTACGGTCCCGCTCCAGGTGGAGCCGGTCACGACCGTCCCCGCTCCGGCGAGCGCGAATACCCGATCAATCGGAAGGCGGAAGAAATCATCGACGGCGCGCTCGGGGAGATCCTCCGCCAACCTCGACAACGCTTCTTTCAAATCCTCCAGCCCGTCGCCTTTCAGGGCCGAGACAGCCAGCGGCGCGTGCCAGCGTACTCTGCTGTGCGACAAGCGCTCGGCGACTTCGGTCCGGACCAGCGCCAGCCATTCGTCATCCACCAGATCACGTTTGGTGAGGACGGGGATGCCGCGCCGCACGCCGAGCAGCTCGACGATGGCGAGGTGCTCCTCGGTTTGGGGCATGATGCCTTCGTCGGCGGCGATGATGAGCAGCGCGACATCGATGCCGGTCGCGCCGGCGAGCATGTTCTTGACGAACCCTTCATGGCCGGGGACGTCCACGACACTCGCCTGGATGCCGCCAGGCAGTGGGAGGGGCGCAAAACCGAGATCGATCGTGATGCCGCGCCGCTTCTCTTCTTCCCAGCGGTCGGTGTCCACGCCGGTGAGCGCCTTCACCAGCGCGGTCTTCCCGTGGTCGATGTGGCCAGCGGTACCGACTACGAACCGAGTGGGACCCACGCGCGGCGCTCCCAGATGTCGATGGCGCTCGACCTCGGCTCTTTCCCGTTTCGCCCAGTCTCATCGAGATGATGACGGATAAAGCGAGCGACCAACCGCCGGTGGGCAGCGGCATGAGCCGCATCCAGGCTGGGGAGGACCGCCTCCGCATCGTTCAAGGCCAGGAGATCGCGGTATGCCTGCGGCGGCAGCTTGGTCGGCGGTTGGGGACCAGCGCAGCTCGCGCACAGCACGCCGCCTTCCGCGGTGCTGAACGCCACCGTTCCGGAGACGGCATTGCCGTCGCGCACACACGCGTCGAGCTGGGGCGCGAAGCCGAGCACGCCGACGAGCAGCCACAACCAGCGGACGGCGACGGCATCGGCCTGCTGCGGGGCGGCGGCCGTGAGCGCGTCGAGGCCCTGCGTGAACGCATCGTAGGCCGCCGGCAGCGGCGCTGGAGGTGCCATCTTGAGCATCGTTTCGGACAATGCGGCGGCGCCCGCAAAGCGGCCCAGATCGCCGGCGAGGTCGCGCCGCAGCTGGATCACATCGAACGCCGCGAGCGTCTGCAGCTCGCGGGTCTCCTTGTGATACATCTGCGCCACGCCTTCGCTCAGCGTCTCGAGCGCCGCGCCGAACGGGCTGCGGGGCCGCAGCACGCCTTTCGCGATCGCGCTCTGCACCCCGTAATCGCGCGTCGCGAGCCGTACGATCTTGGACGTCTCGCTGTAGCGGTAAGCCCGGAGGACGACAGCAGGTGTCGAAACAAGACTCACGCAGGGAATATAGCCGACGCGAGGATTTCCAGACCGTCCACGACACGCGGACCCGAGCGGCTGAAGTACGCCGACGCGTCGAGCAGGTGCACGTGGGGCGCGAGGCCGCGCAGGACGGCGTCGTAGCGCTCCGCTTCGCGACGCGTCTCCTCGAGACTGAAGCCGCACGGCATGATCAGGACGACATCCGGATCGAGCGCGCGCAGGTCCGCCCATTCCATTCGGTAGGAAGGACGCCGAACCGTTCCCGCGACGAGGTCCCCGCCCGCCGCGGCGATCAGCTCAGGCACCCAGTGGCCGGGGACATACGGTGGATCGAGCCATTCCAGTGCGAGGACACGCGGCCGCGGCCGGCCGTCGACGCGCGCGCGCACGGCATTGATGCGCCCTTGCATGTTGGCGACGAGCGCCTCGGCTTGCGCGAGGGCGCCGGTCGCGCAGCCGACGTCGCGAATGCTCGCGAAGATGGCGTCGAGGTCGTGGGCGTCGAGTGTGAGAATGTGAGTGCCCACACGAGAGGCGATGACCTGACTCTCCGGCACGGCGCAGACGTCGCAGATCCCTTGCGTGAGGACGAGGTCGGGTGCGAGCGCGCGGATTCCCGCGACATCGATCTCGTACACGCTTCCGTGGTTGCGCAACGCGGCGCGGACGGCGGCATCGATTTCACCGCTCGAGAGTCCATCGAGATTGGTGCGGGGCCGCGTGAGCCGCGGGCGATCGGTCACACTCGACGGGGAGTCGCAGCTGTGCGAGATCCCGACCACTCGCTCTTCGAGTCCCAAGGCGCAGACGATTTCGGTCGCGCTTGGCAGCAACGAGACGATTCGTTGGATCTGAACTACCACTCCCCCACGTCACCGGCGGCGCCAGCCTGGTGCATCACGGCCCCGGGTGGAGCATGATGAACTTGACGTCATCCTTGGAAATAGCCCGCAGCCACGTGACGAGGTCGTCCACACTCTGAGGCGGCGCCGTGCCCTTGTTGCCCGACATGGAGCGCGTGATACGCAGCTCGCGACCGTCCTGCACATACGCGGCGCGGTAGCTCCCGAATTGACTCGTTTCCGTGACGCTAGGCGGCAGCTCCGCTTTCCAACCGGATGGCAGGGTCATCCGCAGCTCCGACACGAGCTCCACCGGGCCGATCACGGCAGCGATATTGATTGGGAAGCGGCGCGGTTTGCGCCGCTCGAGCGATGACGCGAGACCGGGCGAGGAGTAGTTCGGCAGCGCGGAGGGAAGTGCAAAGATGCGGGCGCCCCCCGAGCTCGTGAGGACGGGCGCATCGTGCAGGGACACGGCGATGACGGGTTTCGCCTGCAAGTCACGGCCATCGAACAGGGCAAGACTGTCGCCCGAGGCGCCGGAGAACACCCCGTTCGCGAGCGCTTGGGTGAGACGACTCAGCTCGTCCTTGTTGAGCACGCGCGCGTAGGCGCGGCGCAGCCCATACTGCAGGCCGCCGCTCTTCGCCTCGGTATAGCGACCCGTGAAACGGCCGTCGGCGCTCAACTCGCCGACGATGCGCGTTTCCGCCCGACTCTCCGAGCGGGGCCGTTCCGGCAGCGTCACTTCCTCGAACTTCCCATCGTCATGCACGACGAGCGCAAACGAGCTTTCCTCGGCCGGTGGCAGCTCGCCGTATGGCGTCAGCTCGGACGTGAGATCGAGGTACATCCGGCCGCCGCGCTGCTCTCCGCGATCCACGGCGGCGATCATGTGGTCGAACTGCTGCACCGTCGGGAGCGTCGAGTCGGCGCTGCCGCTCGAGCTGAGGAGCACCGGAAACGCCGTCACACCCATCCGGCGCGCCAGCGCGATGAAGAGTGTCGCCTTGTCTTTGCAGTCGCCGTAGCGGGTCTCGAGCACCTGCGCGGGCAATCGCGGCAGGTACCCGCCGATCCCAAGCGAGAGCGAAACGTAGCGGAAGTCCTGAGACACCCAGCGATGCACGGCGCGCAGCGAATCATCCAGCGTGTGGGCGTCCTTCACGTGCGCGGCGAGCTGGGTCTCGAGCTCCGCGGTGAGCGCGTAGCGGCCGCTGGTCAGCCCGGCGTACCAGCGGGCGAGATCGGCCCACGTGATCGGCGAACCGACGTCAATTCTGACTGAAAGCGTGTTGGGCACGGCCGCGAACGGCTCGCGCTCGATCTTCTGCACGTCGTTGGTCGCCCACGTGAACACATGCCGGCCGTGCGATACCACCTCCAGTCGCTTGAAATGGACGTTCTCTTCCTGAATGCGAGGCGTGAGGGACGCCGGGACATCGATCATCAGGCGCGAGCGCCGGGTGAGGAGACCGGTCGTGACGCGCCAGCCGCTGTAGAAATCGCCGGGCACGAGCGGCTTCACGCGCTCGACCGTGTAGCTCCAATCGACCAATGTCCCAGGGGCGACGCCGCTCAGCGTCACCCGACGAACTTTCTGATCGGAGTACACCGGTGCCTCGAATGCCACGGGCGCGAGCGACTCCTGCTCGTGCGCGGGCTGCGCGCTGATGACCTCGCCGCTGGTCTTCAGCACGCGAATCCAGTTCACGGTGAGCTTCTCGGAGCCGCTCGAGTAGGAGAAGCTCTGTTCTCCCCACGCCTCGGCGCCATCCTGATTGAGAATCTGAATGACTTGCCGGTACGTGCGGCTGCCTCCGCCGTCTGCCTCGAACCGCAATACGCCGTCGTCGAGCAAGTAGATGTAATCGTCGTCCGCGTAGTCCGCGGGATTCACCGCCAGCTTGTAGATCGTGTCGTTGCGGACCGACGGATCGCCCCCGGGAGTGATGCGGGGAGCCTGTGAAACCGCTGGACGCGCAACCAGCACGAACAAAGCGGCGAGTGCGAGACGGCGCATCGGATATCCTCCAACGTGATGAGAGCCAAGTCGGAAGCTAGTCGACCGCAATCCGTACCCCAAGGAGAACGTTTCGGCCACGGTCCCGAAAGCCCGGGATCTGCTCCGCCCGGTCGTCCAGCAGGTTCTCGACCCGCCCTGTAAACAGCAGCCGGCCCCGGCCGTACTCGGCCGCAGCGTTGAGGCGGGTGTAGGGACGCATCGTCACGCGGCGCTGCCCGGTGGGGCGGCTGAAATCGAGATCGTCGCGCGTCCCAACCCAGCGCGCCCCCAGTGTCACGCGAGCCCGGGTGCCCAGCGTCGCGACGAGCTGCGGCACGAGGGTGTGCGCCGGCCGGCGAATCAGCGGCTTGCCCGGTACGAAAAGGCCGTCAGGATCGCCAGGAGAGCCAGACTGTTGGACGCGCGTGTGCAGATACGTGTAGTTCGCTGAGAACACGATGCGGGCTGTGACCTTCTGGTCGAAACTGGCTTCGATACCGTCGGCGATTGCACCAGCTACGTTGAAGTAGTTGGGCGCCCCGGGCGGCGGGGCCGGATTGTACTCGATGAGGTCCCGGAAGCGCTGGTTGAAGTACGTCACCGCAATACGCCCTCGCTCCACGCCGACTTCCCAGCTGCGCGAGCGCTCGGGATCCAGATCGGGATTCCCGACCACGAAACCGTGGGCAAAGTTCTCGAAGAACGTCGGCTCTTTGAACCCCGTCCCAGCTGAAACCCGCAGACGCGTGTCTTCTGTTATGCGATAGACGAGCCCGGTTCGATACGTGGCGTGCGAGCCGAACTGTGAGTTGTCGTCCAGTCGCCCGCCCAGCGTGAGCGCGGTGCGGCCAGCACTGATCACCGCCTGCGTGAAGTATCCGGTGTTGTTTCGATGGACCCCAATGGAATCCGGGAACGTGCCGAACGACGCGCTGAACTGACTCGTGCCGCGTTGGCGCTCGTCCTCGTACTCGACGCCACCGGTCACGGAAATCGCAGCAAGCGCACGCCAGCTCAGCAGCGCGCTCGTCGTCGCTCGACGCACCCAGTCCTTGCTCCAGAACCCGCTTTGGCCCGGTGAATCGGGCTCGTCGTTGTAGAAGAGCCGCGCTTCTTTAAGGCCGGCGCTGACCCGTACGTCCACATGTTGCCCGAGGACACGACCAACAGTCACGCTCAGCATCGGTCCGCGCTCGGCAGCGCGCTGGTTCGAGTCCACCGGAACGCCCTGACCGTTCGTCGGGAAATGGTAGATGTCGTCCCCGTAGCGGTAGGTGAGGCTTGCATCTGTGCGGGCATCGGGCATCGCCCGAATCCGCGCACTTACCACGCTATTGCGGTACTGATTGTTGTAGGGGTAGAGACCGTCGGACGAGAATCGCGAAGCCCGTGCCGAGTAACTCAGGACGCGCGTTCCACCTTGCAGGTCGACGACTTCCTCGGTCGAGCCGTACGTGCCGGCATGGAGCTCCGCTCCCAGCTCCGGCCGATTGTTTCCCGTGCGAGTGAAGATCTGCACGACGCCCGTCATCGCATCCGAGCCATAGAGCACGCTCACGGGTCCGCGCACGATCTCGACGCGATCCACGTTGTCGGTGGTAATGTGAGCCAGGTCCATCCCACCCCCCGCCTGGTTCAACGGCACCCCATCGAGCAGCACCTTCACGTAATCGCTCTCGCCGCCACGCATGAACAGCGACGTCTGACCGCCAAAGCTCCCCGTCTCGACAATGTGCGCGCCCGGCACAGTCTCCAACGCATCGGCCACCGTGCGGATGCCCTGCGCGACGAGATCGGCTCCGCGGAGCACGGTCACGGCTGACGCGACGAGATCCGCCGCGACGGGTACGCGCGTCGCCGTCACCACGATCGGCTTCAGCACGACCGTGTCTTGCGGTTGCTGCGCGGTGAGAGCGAGCACGAGCAGCACGACGTTCATGGGCGGGACTCCTTCGGTTGGCGGAGGGGGATCATCTGGGGACGGCCATCAACGGTCTGCATCGCGACAGGCCAGGAGAACACCGTCTCCACGGTCTGCTGCGTGAGCACGTCGCCGGGGACACCCGAGGCGACGGGTCGCCCGGCATCGAGCAGCAACAGCGAATCGGTGAAGCGAGCCGCGAGGTTCAAGTCGTGCGTGATCATCAGCACGCCGAGGCCCTGCGTTTCGACGAGGCCGAGCACCAGCTCGAACAACCCCATCTCATGTTTCAGGTCGAGCGACATCCCGGGCTCGTCGAGCACGAGGAGCTTGGGCTGCTGCGCCAGCGCGCGTGCCACACGGACGCGCTGGTACTCGCCCCCGGAGAGCGTCCAGAGCCAGCGGTCGGCGAGGTGCTGTGCGTCGCAGGCCGCGAGCGCGCGATCCACGGCGTCATGATCTTCCGCGCGCTCGCGGCCCCAGAGCGAGAGGTGCGGGTAGCGGCCGAGCAGGACGGTTTCGCGCACGCGCTGCGGAAAGAGGTTGTCCTCGCGCTGCGGTACGACGCCAACGAGGCGCGCCAGTTCCTGACGCGGCCACGTAGAGGCGATACGGCCATCAACAGCAGCTTGTCCCACGAAAGGCGTTAAAGCACCGAGCGCGATTCGCACGAGTGTGGTCTTGCCGCTGCCGTTCGGACCAAGCACGGCGTGGAACTGCCGGGCCGCCACGGAGAGCGAGACGTCCGTAAGGGCGTCGCGTTCCGCACCGGGATAGCGGTATCGCACGTTGGACAATTGCAGCAGCGGCGGCGGGGGCGGGGGCGGGGTCATGCGATCGTCCAGCGCCGCAGCAGCAACGCGAACACGGGAACGCCGATCAAAGCGGTCACGACGCCTACCGGCAGCTCGCGCGGCGCTACAACCGTTCGAGCGAGCGTGTCGGCAAAGGCGAGCAGCGCACCGCCGCCGATGAAGGCGGCCGGGAGCAATGAGCGGTGACGGTGACCCCACACGAGACGCGCGATGTGCGGTACGACCAGCCCGACGAAGCCGATCACGCCGGACACCGCCACGGCGGCGGCCGTGAGTAGAGACGCCGCCAGATAGACACGCCGCTTCACCGCCTCGACATCGGCGCCGAGGTAGCCGGCGGACTCTTCGCCGAGTGCCAGCAGATCGAGTGGACGGGAGGCGGCGAGCAGAACGGCGAGCGGGATCGGTGCATAGAGCGCCACGAGCAGCACGGAGTCCCACGACGCCCCGGAAAGCCCGCCCCAGAGCCACAGGAAGGCGTTCCGCAGCTCGGCCGCATCCGCGAGCGAGACGATTGCGGTAGTGATCGCGGCGGCGAACGCGCCGATCGCCACGCCGCCCAGCAGCAGAATTCGCGGATCCAGGCTGGCCCCGCCGATCAGACCAAGCCGGTAGACCAGGCCCAGCGCGGCCAGCGCACCGATAAACGCCGCAATCGGGAGCGCCCACGGTCCCGACAGATGCAGCCCGATCGCGACGACCGCGCCGAGCCCTGCTCCACCCGACAAGCCCAGGAGAAACGGGTCGGCGAGTGGATTGCGCACCAGCGCTTGCAGACCTGCACCGGCAACGCCGAGCGAACCGCCGACCAGAAACGCGAGCAGCGCACGGGGCGCTCGCAGGTTCCAGACGATGTCCGAGCGCAGCAGCTCGCCCAGCGGTACGGCGGCGGGGCCCAGCACCACGCTGAGGACCAGCGCGAGCGCGGCCACGATGCCCAGCAGCGCCCATCTCATCGTGCGAGGAGGGCTCGAAGCTGCTGGATCGCCTCGCCGGACCGTGGCCCGGGACGCCCAAACGATGAGCCCGGCAGCAGCAGGAAGTGCCCGTCTCGCACGGCGCGCACCGCGCGCCATTCGCGTCGCTTCGCGAAGCCAGGCGGCGCCGCGGAGTCGCTGAGTACCGCGATCCACTGCGGATCACGAGCCACGATCGTCTCGAGCGACACCTGAGCGGATGGCGCTGCGACGTCGCTGAAAACGTTGCGGGCACCGGCTTGAGCAGCCAGCTGATCGAGGTAGCTGCCGTGGCCGATGATGATCGGCGGGTTGTCCCAGACGACGAACGCGAGGGAGGTTGTCGAGACTGGTGGAGGACGGCCGGCCAGGCTGTCCAACACCGTTGCCAGCGATTCCGCTACGACCTCGAATCCGGTGAGCCGCCCCAGGGTTCGCGTGGCGGGTCCCAGGTCTTCGAGGCGGTTCAAGTCGATCAGCACCGTGTGGATGCCGACGCGCTCCAGCTGCTTCGCCGCGGTCACATTTGGCCCCGCGTTGTACAGGACGACAAGGTCCGGCCGCCGCGCCATGACGGCCTCGATATTTGGCGGGAGCCCTTCCCCGACGCTCGGCACGGCCAGGGCTGCGGGTGGATAGTCGCACCACTGTGTGCGGCCGACGACGCGATCTCCCGCGCCGATCGCGAACAGGATTTCAGTGAATGAAGGGAGCAGCGAGATTATTCGTTGCGCCGGCCGTCCGGCCGTCCAGCCGTCCGGCCGGCAAGCGGCAAGAACAAGTACTGCAAACAGAAGACGTCGTAGCACCATCCCTCCCGCGAGGGAACCACCTGGTGGCGCGAATGAAGACGTCTCCTGGCTTCGGGCGATCCAGCTCGCCTTCCCGGGTTACCCCAGTGGCAATGAGCCGATCACAGCTGCCCGTTACAGTGGCGGGGCCGCGCCGGAGTTGCACCGGCTTCCGTATCCCCATTCGCGAAATTGACTGCTAGCTCAGTTTAGACGGCGACGGTCTCCGGCGCAATGCCCACACCAACGCGACCACCATGCCGGCGGCGAGCACTCCGATGACGTAGGGCAGCAATAGCTGCGGCCGGAATTTTCCGCCGGGCAACCGAATCTCGACTTTGTCGCCCGCGCCGAGCGAACGGGCGCGGTAGGCGACGAAACGGCGCTGCTCGATTTCCTTGGCGCCGAGCGATTCAATGTGGGGTGCGTTGACGATCGCGGTGGTGTCCTCGACCAGCAGGTTCACCTCGGTGGTCGGCTGATCGATCGGAATCACGAGCGCGCGGGTGCCGGCGGGAAGCGAATACGCGTAGCTGATCTGCTTCATGCCACCCGGCGGAATCGGCGCGAGCACGATGACGCTGTCGTGGCGGAACTGCATCGCATCGCTCGAGATGTCGCCCTGACCGCCGCGAAACCGTCCCGCACCGGCGGGGACGCGCCCCGCCCAGGTCGGGATCAGCGTGTCCGTCGTGACGCGCGTCGTCGCACCGGTGTTCTCCAGCTCCAGGATCTCGAGCACCTCGCGCGTGCCGTCAGCGCCGGTGCGCGCGACAGTGGCGAGCCGCCGCGACAGCCGAATCGGCGGACCGTTGCTCGTGGTAGGAAACGCGACGAGGTCTTCGACGTGGACCGCGGGCCGGCCGGTGACGTTCAGCGGGAGCGAGAAGTAGGCGATGCTATCGTACCATACGCTGACGGCGTATCCGCTGGTGCTGTCGGGACTGCGCACCTGCAGGCGATAGCGACCCCG
>DATGVC010000188.1:0-7645 GCA_035300745.1 Gemmatimonadales bacterium
GCCTGTCGGTCCTGTACCTGTAGCCGTGACAACCAACTCACGCGCGACCGCAGGGTCGTCATTCCCCTGAACCACCGCCACGAGTCCCGTCGTGTTCACGCTTCCCACTGTCCCAAGCGGGTCGGAGCTCGACCAGGCAACGGCCGTCGTGGGTAAGACCTCCAGCAGAACCCCCGTGCCGCTCTGCATGCTGAGACCATTTGCCTGCGTGAGCGGCAAAACGAGACCGGCCGCCGCAGCGAATCCGGTGGTCACTGGCCTCACGAACAACGTCGTCAATGCCGTTGCCGAGAAGGTGAGGTGGCCGGTGCCGAGTGGGACCTCGGGTTGGGCCATATCCAGAGCGGCCTGACCCGGGAACACCGCCGGGGCAAACGGGTCGAAGCCCACTGCCGGCCCGTTGTTCTGTGGATCCGCGATGCCGAAGCCCGATGCCTCCACACTGTAATCGCCGGGATTGCCCACTTGCCACGACGTCAACGTCGCGAGGCCCGTCACCGGGTCGCTGAGCGCGATCCCGTCAGTCGGCGTGATGCTGCCGCCGTTGGTCGACGTGATCAGGAAGTGCACCCGGGCACCGCCGACCGGCCGATCGGCAGCATCGGTAACGAGCACGGCAGGCGGAATCGGCACGGCGCCATTCGGGAGCACACGCTGCACCGCGCCGGTGAGAATCGCCATCTTTGCGGGCAGCGCGAACTGGAAATCCGAGAACGTCGGGGTTTCGCCGCCGCCGCCCACGTCGATCATCGCGGTCGCCGCATGCAACGGGCGCGCGCCGAACAGCGATGCCACACCGTGGCGCACAACACGCCACCCCGCCTCGATCCAGTTGCGTGCCGGCGGGAGCGGGGCAGCGCCGATCGACTTCGGACAGAAATCGGTAGAATGTGGCAACGCGCTGACCAACGAAGCCTCTGGGGTGATGTCCTGACGGTGTAGCGCGACGAGATCCTGCTGCGCGTGCACGAGCGCTGGAATGTTGTCATGCAGGCTGCAGATCGAAACAGTCGCCGGGGGTGAGAGCGGCGCTGTGAGATGCGGGTCGGCGGTGACCGTCAGGCAATTCCCGAACTTCGGAAGGTCGATGGCGAGGCCGTTCGGATCGGTGCAGGGGCGCACCGTGACGGTCACCACTTGACCGGACGTCTGCGCCGGAATGTCGACGCGGTCCCCCGTCGTCGCGAGCACCACCGATCCGCCCCGTGACAGATCGATGGTCTTCGAGTCGCAGTTCTGACCGTCGCAGGCGGCGCCTCGCTCGATGCGGAACTTGATCGGCAGGGTGCGGCCGTCGACGAGTCCGATGACTTCGCCCGTGTTCACGTTCTTGAGCGCCGAACCGGTGAGGACCGGGTCCACGTCTGCAAAGCCGAGCTCGTGCGTACCGAGCAACACGCGAATGCGGTAGTCCTTGGTCAACACGAGGGCCGGCGACTGCGTATCCCAGTTCACTTGATACTGCTGGCCGAGCGCATCCAGCGTGACGTCGCTGGCGGAAAAGACTTTTATCGGCGCACCCGCCACGCAATCGCGCGTGGTGGCTGGCGGTGCGGGCGGAATCGTTAATTCACAGATTTCGACGGTGGGCCGTACGTTCGCGTTGAACGCGTTTGGCTCGAAGTTGGGATTGTTGACCGGGTTCTGGAAGAGTGGCGGAAGAAAGAAGAAATCGGGATTGCCGCCGTGCGCCCCGTCGGAAAACGAAGCGGTGATATTCTGACCGGTCGGCTGGTTCAGAGTGTCGGCTTGACAGGCACACAGCAGTATCGCCGCGCCTGCGACCAGCCAACGACGAACGACACAGTTCATGTGCGACTCTCCGACAACGGACTCGGGACGGAACGGCTCAGCGCCGGCGCGAAAACGTCGGTTACCCCAGAATGACTGCAAGGATTGTGTCACAGAAGGACTGTGCCGCGGATGAGAAGCAGTGTGGCGTGGATGCCACATCGAAATTGCGCGGATGAGAAGCAGTGTGGCGTGGATGCCACATCGAAATTGCCAATGCTGGCGTTTTTTGGGGTCTGCCAGCTTTAGTGACTGGAGGTCAGCACCGCCTGGAAGCCGGGTCGGCGCTCGAGGTCGCGCCACCACCAATGCAGCATCCCGTCCCGTCGGAATGAGTGGTCCGGATGGGTGGCCACGTAGCGCTTCAGGATCGTGATCGCTGTATCCGCATCGCCGATAAGCGCCCGCATCACCGCCTCATAGCCCACCAGGTCCTGTGTCGGGTCTATCTTCGGGTCATCGGTCCGGGCGCGCCCGAGCGCCGCCATCGCGCTGTCTCGCCGGCCCGCGCGCCCGATCACGCTGGCGACGACGATCTGCCGAATCCGGCTCCGGAACGGGACTTGAGCCGCGGGCGTCAGGCTATCCGCTCGGCGCGCGAGGCTCCATGCGCGGTCGATGTCAAGCTCGGCGTTGGGGATGGTCATGAGCCACAGCTGGCATTCGGCGAAGCGCCAGCTGCCTGGGAAGCGGCGCGCCCCTTCCCCGCACCAGCGCTGTGCCTCCCCGAACTGCGCGATGTCGTATGTGCCCCAGAACAAGCGATCGAGAATCGATTCCGCATCGCGGAGATAGGCGTCGTTGTCGTATGCCTGCCGCGCCGCCAGCACCGCCGACACGACCTCCTTGCGCTGATACAGGAGTGAGCTCAATGCCGCATGGGCGGAGGCCAAACGCGCGTCGAGTCGCACCGCTGCTTCGAGGTCGGCCTGCGCGCTGTCCAGCAGGGCCGCGCGCCGGGCAGGGTCGGGCTGCGTGTTCAGGAACCACTTGATGTAGCGCAAGCTGCCGCGCAGCTCGCGGCCCCGCGCTTGATTGGGATCTCGTGCCAGTAGCTTCGCCGCGTGGCCGAGCCCGACATCGACCCACCGCGCTGCTGTCGGTTTGTCTCGGAAGGTTTGTCGTGCGCGACGCAGGGCCAGCTGCCCGCGTTGCAGCGTCGGTTCCGCCCATTGCGGGTCGGCGCGCTCGGCGGCGCCGAGGAGAGAATCGGTGAGGGCGTAGGCGGCTCCGGAGGTGTCCGCCTCTTCGTCCTTGCGGGCCCGTTCGGCGCGCTGGACCAGCGTCCATGCAGCTTCGCTCGTCGTCGCCGCGCGCTCCTCGCGCAGCCGGATTTCGTCACCGAGCCGCTCGCGCAGGAACAGCGCCGCCTGCCGAGCGAGGGAGTCGCGCATCGCCAGTCTCGCGCCGGCGGGCAGCTCGAAGGTTTGCCGGCGAATGTCGGCGCCGCTGGGTCCGTCGACGAGCCGAACGGTCACCCGCACGCGACTGCCCAAATTCTCCACGTCGCCTGCGACGAGCGTGCCGGCCGCGAGCGCGCGCGCAATCGAGTCACGCGCGATGTCACGGCCGCGGAAGGGCGCGACGCCGCTGCGCGACACGACATCCAGCGCGCGGATGCCGTGGAGCTGGTCGATCAATGCTTCCGTCAACCCATCGGCGAGATATCCAAGCGAGCTGTCGTGACTCTCGTCGTTGAAGTAGAGAACGGCGACGCGGTTGCGGTCGAGACCGCCCAGGTCGCTTCGCAACGAACCACCGCCGCCGCGGCGGCCGAGCAGTAGCCAGGCGAGGGCAGCGATCAGCACGATACCAGTGACGGCCGGGATGGGACGGCGCCACAGCGCTCGCGCGCGCGTCGACCGCTGTGCCGCGGTGACGCGCGAGACCCGTCCTGTGCTCGCCGCGGTCAGTGCTTTGGCGAATTCTCCCGAAGTCTGATAGCGATCGGCCGGCACCTTCTCGAGCGCGCGTTCGATCACCACCTCGAGATCGTCCGGAATCGCGTCGCGCACGATTTTGAGCCTTGGCACCGCGTCGAGCGAATGCCGCGCCATGATGGCCTGCGCCGTCGGTCCCGTAAACGGGGGCTGGCCGGCGAGCGTCTCGTAGAGGACGCAGGCGAGACTGTAGATGTCGCTGCGGCGGTCGACCTGGCCCGACCCCGAGGCTTGCTCGGGTGGCATGTAGGCGGGTGTACCGATCGCGAGCCCGGTCTGGGTCAGCTTGTCGCCGCCGGCGGCGCTGACGGCGCGCGCGATGCCGAAGTCGGTCACGATCGCGTGACCGCCCGACAGCATGATATTCTCGGGCTTGATGTCGCGATGCACCACGTCGTGGTCGTGCGCGTACGCGAGCGCTTCGGCGACTTCGCGGGTGATCTGCAGCGCGTCGTCGATCGGCAGCTGAGGCTCGCGCTCCAGCCGGTCGCGTAGGGATTCGCCCTCGACGAACGGCATGACGTAGTACAGCGTTCCGCCCGCGTCGCCCGAATCGTAGACCGGCAGGATGTTGGGATGCTGCAGGCGGGCGGCGAGCTTGATCTCGCGCAGGAAGCGGTCGCGGCCCAGGGCGATGGCGATCTCGGGCCGCAACGTCTTCAGCGCGACGAAGCGCTCGTGGCGTGTGTCGCGCGCGAGGTAAACCAGCGCCATCCCTCCCCGGCCCAACTCCCGATCGATGACGTAGTGATCGGGCAGCGCGGCGTTCAATGCTGCCAAGGGATCAGTCACTCGGATAACGATAGTTGTGGCGCACTTGCGCAGCGAGCGCCTGGGGCAGCGACTGCAGGTCGGCGACGGCCCAGGGCCGGTCGCTCGTGACGACCACGCGCCCATCGCCCGCGTCGACCACGATCATTTGTACCCGCACCGAATCGGGGTGCGGAGCGATCGGGTCGAGGCGCCCGTAGATCGCCAGGCCGGCGCTGGTACGGCGCGCGAGATCCAGCGCGGCGAGCTCGGGGCGGGACTGACCGCGCCAGCGCTCGCGCACGACGGCCTGCGACACGGCGGCGAGCGGCGGCAGGCTGTCGAGCTGCGTCGTGAGCCCTTCCGCCAGGCGCACGCGCCAGGGTTCGAGACCGGGCACGAAGATGTCGAATGGTGCAACCGCGGCGAGCCGTGGGTTGAGCGCATGACGGCGCGCGTAGCGCACGAAGCTCACCGCGCCCGCGATGGTGAGCATCACGGCCAGCGATGATAGTCCGATCAGCAGACGCTTTGAGGTCAATTGGCGCCCTCCTGCGCGCGGGGGTAGCTTCGCATTCTGCTCACCCGTTCACAAGGAGTTTCCCTGCATGGTGCGCCGTTCCACGCTCGCGATGGGATATGCGCTCATGGTCCTTCCCGCCCTCGGCTTCGCGCAGCAGGCGGCCTCAGACAGCGTGCGCCTGCATCAGCTCTTCGCACAGCAGTGGGACTACACCATGCGCGAGTATCCGGAGTTCGCGACTTCAGTGGGCTACCCCGGCCAGAACGCGCGCTGGACCGATTACTCGCTCGAGGCGATCGCCCGGCGCAAGCGCGAGCTGAACGATCCCTTGAACGCGCTGCGCACGATCGATCGCGCGCAGCTCGGCCCCACCGATCAGCTCAACTACGATCTCTTCCGGCGCAATCTGACCGACGCACTCGAGGAGAGCCGCTTCCCCGGGGAGCTGATGCCGCTGACCCAACTCGGTGGCGTGCAGCAGGGTGTGCCGAGCACCATAGCGAAAATGCCGGCCGGTAGCGTGGCCGAGTACGACGATATTCTCGCGCGGTTACGCGCCGTGCCGGTCCTGGTCAACCAGACGATGGTGCTGCTGCAGCGCGGCCTGGCATCCGGAATCACGCCGCCCCGCATTACGCTGCGCGACGTGCCGTCGCAGGCGCAGGACTTGGTGGTCGGCGATCCCCTCACCAGTCCGTTGCTCACAGCTTTCACGCACTTTCCCGCCGGCGTGCCGGCGGCGGACCGGGAGCGGTTGCGCGCGGCGGCGGTAGCCGCCTACCGCGATTCCGTCGCGCCGGCGTTTCGGAAGTTGAGCGCATTCCTGCGCGACCCATACCTGCCGGGCGCACGCACCACCACCGGGATGCGCGACCTTCCCGGTGGACTCGCCTGGTACCAGGTCCGGGCCCGCGCGTCCACCACGACCGACCTCACGCCCGAGCAGATTCACGCCCTGGGACTCGCGGAAGTGAAGCGGATTCGCGCCGCGATGGACAGCGTCATCGCTGCCAGCGGGTTCAAGGGCACGTTCGCGGAGTTCGTGCAGTTCTTGCGGACCGATCCGCGTTTCTATTGGACCACGCCCGACGATTTGATCCATGCGTCCCGCGAGCTCATGAAGCGTATCGATCCCGAGCTGACGACGCTCTTCGGCACCCTGCCCCGCCTGCCGTACGGTGTCTCGCCTATTCCTTCTTATTCAGAGCGCTCGCAGACCACAGCGTACTACCAGCCGGGAAGCCCGCTGTCGCATCGCGCCGGCACCTACTTCGTCAACACCTACAATCTGCCCGCCCGCCCGAAGTGGGAGATGGACGCGCTCTCGCTTCACGAAGCGGTGCCCGGTCACCACCTCCAGATTGCGCTGGCCCAGGAGCTCGAAGGCCTGCCCGAGTTCCGCCGCTTCGGCGGCTACACCGCGTTCGTCGAGGGCTGGGGCCTCTATAGTGAAAGCCTGGGTGAGGAGCTGGGCCTCTATACCGATCCGTACAGCAAGTTCGGTCAACTCACCTACGAAATGTGGCGCGCCATCCGTCTCGTCATAGACACCGGGATTCACACGATGGGATGGACCCGCCAGCAGGCGATCGACTACTTCAAGGCCAACGCCGCCAAGACGGAGCACGATATCATGGTCGAAGTCGATCGCTATATCGTCTGGCCCGGGCAGGCACTCGCCTACAAGATCGGAGAGCTCAAGATCAAGGAGCTGCGCGCCTACGCCGCGACGACGTTAGGCAGCCGATTCGACGTGCGCGCGTTTCATGACCAAGTGCTGGGCGCCGGGGCCGTGCCGCTCGATGTGCTCGACGCGCGCATCCGTGCCTGGGTGGCGTCGGTCCCGACGCGCTAATGACTCTGCCCTGGTGGCGGCGTCGCCCGCCTCGGTGGCAGTACCGCCAGGCGCACGGTGCCGTCGGGGTGATACTCGGGCACGAACAACGTCGCCTCGGGCTCACGGTCGGACCCGCGGCGACTCGCTCGCCCCAGCATGACACCGACGCTCCGCAGCTTTGATCGATGGTAATGGGTGACCGCGTATTGTGCGACCTGTTCTTGGAATGCCGCGAGCTCCTTCGGCGCGACTGCGGCATGGGCGTCGTCGAAGATCGCTACCAGCATGTATGTCGTATCCACCACCATGACCATGGCGTTGGTGATGTGAAATTCTCGCTGGATGTCCGACTGTAGCTGCAGCTGAAATTTTGGGAGCGCGTCGCAGCCGAGGGCGAGCGCGCAGAGGACAAGCAGCGCGAATTTTTGCATGGGCTCCGTCCGGAAATTCACCTGCCGTCCTGCTCGGCGCAATGCAGCGCCGATGACCATCAGTTGAAACGCCGCCGTTACCATGGTGGCGCATGGTCACCGTGTGCACGATTCTCCCTCCCCCTGATCGCCCGCGCATCGACGCCGCGGGGGATGGCTGCTTCGAAACGCTGCATGCCGATTCCTTGCGCGAAGCGCTGTACGTCGCGCGCCGCCGGCGCGTAGACGCCGTAATCATTTCCGTGCATCGCTGTCACGGGGAGGCGTTGCCGGGTGTCGCGCGCTTCGTCCGCGAGTTCCCTGCTATCCCCGCCGTCGCGCTCGTCTCCCGGCACGACCGCGAAGCGACCGAAGCGCTGTTGCGCCTGGGCGC
>DATGVC010000189.1:0-11028 GCA_035300745.1 Gemmatimonadales bacterium
GCCCGTGTCGGGCACGCAATCGCGGGTCGTCTGCGAATGGATGGTACACCCGGACGCTCCTGCCGCGGCGGGCTACAACATCCAGGACGCCGAGGAATTCTGGGACCGCACCAACCGGCAGGATTGGCACATCTGCGAGCGGAGCCAGCTCGGCGTCAGCTCGCGCGTCTACGCGCCCGGCCCGTATTCACCTCGTGAGAGCATCCCCGCCGCATGGGACCGCACATACCTGAGGGCATTTGACGGCCAATCTTGAGTTGCTTGAGGCCGCGCTCACGCGGCTGTTGACGGGTTTCGCGGATCTCCCTACAGCTGATGGTTCGGTCGATCAGACCGCAATTAGCAAAGTGCTGAACGAAGTCGCCGACCGCCTGCACGACAACTTCCCCTACTTCCATCCGCTCTACGCCGGACAGATGCTGAAACCGCCGCATCCCGTGGCGCGCCTCGCATACGAGCTGGCACTCCAGATCAATCCGAACAACCATGCCCTCGATGGTGGCCGCGCGAGCTCGGCCATGGAGAAGGAAGCGGTCGCGGCCCTGGCGCGCATGATCGGCTGGGGGGAGGGGGGGGACACGCACCTCGGCCACCTGTGCGGCGGCGGCACGATGGCGAATCTCGAGGCGCTGTGGGTCGCCGGGCAGCTCCATCCGGGGAAGACGATCCTCGCCTCGACACAGGCGCACTACACGCATCAGCGGATCGCGGGCGTGTTGCGCCTGCCGTTCGAGACGGTCCCCTGCGATCGCGCGGGGCGAATGGACGTGCCGGCACTGGAGCGCCGGCTGGCGGCCGGCGGAGTCGGCACCGTCGTCGCGACGATGGGCACGACCGCAACCGGCGCGGTGGATCCCTTGGATGCGATCGTCGCGCTGCGCGGTCGCTTCGATTTCCGTATCCACGCCGATGCGGCGTACGGCGGCTACTTCCTGCTCGTCAAAGATCTGGCCGCGGAGACGCGCCAGGCGTTCGCCCGGATCGCGGAAGCCGCGTCAGTCGTGATCGACCCGCACAAGCATGGACTGCAGCCGTATGGCTGCGGCTGCGTGCTGTTCCGTGATCCCGCTGTAGGACGTCTATACTATCACGACTCGCCGTATACCTACTACACCTCGACTGAAATGCACCTTGGCGAGATCTCGCTCGAGTGCTCGCGGCCCGGCGCGGCCGCCGTCGCCCTGTGGGCAACACAGCGGTTGTTTCCGCTCGTTCCGAATGGAGAATTCGCGAAGGGTCTGGCGAGCGGCCGCGCCGCGGCGCTGGCGCTGTACGAGCGGCTGCGGAAGGATGGGCGCTTCCTGACGGGCTCGGCACCGGAGCTCGACATTCTGGTTTGGGCACCGCGCGCCAAACGCATCAGCGAGGCATCGAGTCTCTCACAGCGGATCTTTGACGAGGCGGCTCGCCGCCAACTCCATCTCGCCCTCGCCACGCTCCCCGTGCACTTGATCGACGTGCAAGACATGCAGCGCGACCGTGACACCATTATCTGCCTGCGCTCCGTCTTGATGAAACCGGAGCACCGCGACTGGGTGGATCGGATCTGGGCAATTCTCGACGCCGCGACCAGCGCAGCAGGCGTGAAATTGCTGCCCCCATGACCGGCTGGCTCGGCGATTGGGTAAACCTCTTACTCCGCTGGACGCATTTCATCGCCGGCGTCGCCTGGATCGGCAGCTCCTTCTATTTCATCTGGCTCGACCGCGCGCTGACAAAGCCCGACCACGAGAAGCCCGGCGTCGAAGGGGACCTGTGGATGGTGCACAGCGGTGGATTCTATCAGGTGGAAAAGCGCCGCCCGGGGCCCGGCGAAGTCCCGGCGGTGCTGCATTGGTTCAAATGGGAGGCGATGCTGACCTGGATTACGGGCATCTCGCTGCTCGTGCTCATCTACTACCTCAGCGGCGCCTATCTGCTCGATCCCGGTATTTCCCGCATTGGCCGCGGCACTGCGATTGCGCTGGGCATCGGTCTGCTGGTCTTCGGCTGGGTGATCTACGACGCGCTGTGGCGCTCGCCGCTGGCGAACCGCCAGGCCGTGGCGTCGGCCGTCTCCCTGGCACTGCTCGCGGCCGTCACCGTGCTGCTCTGCCGGCTGCTGTCCGGACGCGCTGCATTCATGCACATCGGATCCCTGCTCGGCACAATCATGGTCGCGAATGTCTGGATGCGGATTCTCCCCGCACAACACCACATGCTGGCCGCCACGCGCGCGGGGCGGCCGGCGGACTTCACGCTGGGGGAACGGGCCAAGCAGCGCTCCGTGCACAACAGCTACATGACGTTCCCGCTGCTCTTCATCATGCTGTCGAATCACTTTCCGGCGACGTACGCGAGCCCGGTCAACTGGTTCGTGCTGTTACTTCTTTGCGTCGCCGGCGCGTCGGTACGGCACGCGATGATCGGACGAGGATCCTCGAGCCGCTGGGCACTCGTGCCCGCGGCACTGGCGTTGGCGGGAGCGATGTTCTTTTCGTCGCCGAAGGGGGCGGGGGCCGCCGCCCGCGCGCCCACCGCGCCAGCTGATTCGGTGCCACCATTCCATGCAGTGCGCGCCGTGATCGTACAACGCTGCCAGCCCTGTCATTCGCAGTATCAGAGCGACCGCACGCTCGGGCCGGCGCCCGGCGGCGTCACGTTCGACACGCCGGAGAGCATCGCGCTGCTCGCCGAACGGATTCGCGTGCGCGCCGTCGAAACCAGGACCATGCCGCTTGCGAACAAGACCGGCATGACCGAAGAGGAGCGAGCGCTGCTTGCCCGCTGGATCTCAGGCGGGGCGCCACTGCGGTAAGAAGCGCGGCGGCGTTCTTGGCTTCGCGGCCTGCTCGTACGCGTACGCCAGCGTCAACAGCTTCGCTTCGGTGTTGGCGCGCCCGATGAACGACATCCCCACCGGCAAGCCGAACGAGTAGCCCACCGGCACCGCGATGCTCGGATATCCGGCCACGGCGGCTGGTGTCGAGCTCGCGCCGAGGAAGTGATCGCCGTTGACGAGATCGGTCGGCCACGGGGGGCTGCCCGTGGGCGCTACGATCGCATCGAGATTGTTTTGCGCGAACACGACGTCGAGTCCTTCGCTTCGCGACAGCCGTTGGTTCTTGGCAAGCGCATCGCGATACGCCTGGTCGGTGAGCGGGCCCTTTTCCTGCGCCTGCAGGAACAACTCCTGACCGAAGTACGGCATCTCGGTAGCCTTGTTCGCTTCGTTGAAGGCGATCACGTCGGCGAGCGTTTTGATTTTGGAGTTCGGCGCCCAGGCCGCCAGATACACGGCGAGGTCGGTCTTGAGCTCGTAGAGCAACACCGTCAGCTCCGAGTCGTCGTACTCTCCCGCATGCGGGATGTCGGCGGGGTCGACGATGACGGCTCCCTGTCGCCGCAGCATGTCGATCGCCACCTCGACGAGCGCATCGGCTTGGGGGCTGTACCCAAAGAATTTCTTGCGCGCCACGCCGATGCGCGCGCCGCGCAGCCCGGCGGGATCCAGACTGCTGCTATAGTCGCGACCAGCGAGAGCACCCAGCAACGTGGCGGCGTCAGCCACGGTGCGCGCCATCGGGCCAGCGGTATCCTGACTGTGGGCAATCGGAATGATGCCCGCGCCGTCGATGAGGCCGAGCGTCGGCTTCACGCCGACGAGTGAACAGGCGCTCGATGGACAGACAATCGAGCCGTCGGTCTCGGTACCGATCCCCACCGCCGCAAAACTGGCCGTGATTGCTGCACCAGTGCCGGAGCTCGAGCCGCACGGATTGCGATCCAGCGCGTACGGATTCGCGCACTGCCCGCCACGGGCGCTCCAGCCGCTGGTTGAGTGGCTGGACCGGATGTTCGCCCATTCTGAGAGATTCGTCTTGCCGAGGATCACGGCGCCGGCGGCGCGCAGCCTGGCGACGAGCGGCGCATCGCGCGGCGGCGTGGCGCCCACCAGCGCGAGTGAACCGGCCGTCGTCATCATGCGGTCGACCGTCGCGATGTTGTCCTTTACCAGCACCGGGATGCCGTGCAGCGGCCCGCGCACACGGTTCGCTCTGCGCTCGCCGTCGAGCTGGTCGGCGACGGCCAACGCGTCAGGATTCGTTTCAAGCACCGCGTGGAGCTTGGGATCGAGCTCGGCGATGCGCGCGAGATACGCGGCGCAAATGGAACGCGAGGTGCGCGCGCCGGTGCGCATCGCCTCCTGGAGCTGCACGACGGTCGCTTCCTCGAGTTCCTCACCCCCTGACTCCGCCTTTGCTTCTCTCAAACGGCCAAGAACGTCACTCGAAGATTCGTTCCCCCTCAGGGGGTGAGGTCCAACGAGTGTTGCTGCGATTCCATATTGAAGGAAGGAGCGCCGACTCAGGACGCCTGCCATTGGACTCTCCGGGTAGGGGCATCCTAGTTTGAGGCGGCGTTTCCGTGTACGCTAGATCACAGTGACGGGGAGTCTTGCGGTAACGTCTCCCGCATGAATCTTGTGGCAACCGGTTGAGGGGGCCCGAGCCCTGCGTTTCTTGCGCTTTTGGCGATTCAGCAGCATTCGCACGAAGATGCTCATGTTCGCCGTCGTCGCGACGCTGTTGCCGTCGCTGACGACGGTGTGGATTTCCTACATCGAAAACAAACGCGCACTCCAGGCCAAAGCGTCGGAAGAGCTGCTCGGCGTGAGCGCGCAGGCGCTCCGCGAAGTGGATCTCTGGACGAGAGAGCTGCGCTACGACTTGCGCGTGTTCTCGAGCTCGTACGAGGTGACCGAAAACCTCGAGCGGATCCCGTTGGTGAACGGCGAGCCGGTCCATTCCGGCATCTACTCCAAGCGGCTCACCGATTACGTCAATTCGGTGCGCGACCGCTTTCCCGACTACGCCGAGCTCATGGTCCTCGATCATCACGGCCACGTTGTGGCGACCAGCGCCGCGCATCCGCGACCGGTGTCGCTGGCCCCCGACTGGGCAGCCGCCCTCGCCAAGAACGATTGGGCCCTCGGCGCGCCGTACTGGGACTCGACGGGCTCGCACGCGGAAATGCTCGTGTCCGTCCCCATCGAATCGGTGCGGCGCGCCGGGGGAGGCGCCGGCGGCATGCACCTGCTTGGCGCTCTCGCATCACGCGTCAACCTGAACGCGGTCGCGGATACCTTGAGGCGGTTTGCACCGGGGGAATCGGGACAGATCTATCTGATGACGCGCACCGGCCGGCTCATCGTCAGCTCGCGCGGCAGCTCGCGGGAGCTAATGCGGCAGGGCTACTCGCGCGACGCCGCGAACTGGTTGCTGGCGCGCGAAGGACGCGCGATCCAGTTCGGTAGCTTCACCGGCGACCGCGTCGTGGGGAGTGTGCGCGTCGTGCCGGCGCTCAACTGGGTGGTGGTGTCGGAGATTCCGACCAGCGAGGCGTTCAGCCAGGTCGCGCGGCTGCGCAACGTCACGTTGGGGGTTGTCACCCTGCTGCTCGCCGTGGTGGGCGCGCTGGCCTACCTGCTGAGCCTGCTGATCGTGCGGCCACTCGACCGCCTGACGCAAGCCGCGGCCAAGGTGGCGAAGGGCGATCTCGACGTCGATCTGCCCGTGACGACGGGCGGCGAAGTCGGTTACCTGACCGAGGTCTTCAACAACATGGTCGCGCGGCTCCGCGAGAGCCGGACCGAGCTGGAGCGTCTCTCGATCACCGATGCCTTGACCGGCCTATCCAACCGGTTGCGGATGATGGAAGTGCTCGAGAACGAAGTGCGCCGCTCACGGCGCCTGCGTCACCACTTTTCCGTCGTCATGGCAGATGTGGACCTGTTCAAGCGCTACAACGACGAGCACGGCCATCCCGCCGGCGATGTCGTGCTCAAGCGTGTCGCGGCGATCATGCGCGAGGCCAGCCGCGATGTGGACTTCGTCGCGCGCTACGGCGGTGAAGAATTCCTGATCATGATGCCGGAGACAGAGCTCGAAGGCGCGACGGAATTCGCGGAGCGGATTCGCAAGAAACTGGCCACCGAACGCTTACCCGCAGGCCATATTACGTTGAGCCTGGGTGTGTCCGCTTTCCCCATGCACGGGGACGCGCCCGACCAGCTCATTGCGGAAGCGGACGCCGCACTCTACCTGGCAAAACGCGCCGGCGGCGATCGAGTCGTCGCGGCGGCGCGTCCCAAAGTTCGGGCGACGTAGTCGAGTCGCTTACGGTCGCCGGTCGATCAGCGTCTGATGGATCCAGCCGGGCCGATTGTCGTTATCCCTGATTCGCACCCACTGATCCACGTACGAGTAGGCGACGATCGGCACGGCAGTCTCCAGCGTGAACAGCACCTTGAAATTTGCCCCCGGCCCTTCGCGCACATTGGCGCGGCCGGTCGTTTGCAGTCGCAAGGGCAACGCGAACGGCACTTCGCCCTTGCGCGTCGCCGCGCGGTCGTCGCTGGCAGCGCGCCCCTGTCCCGCGGCCGCCGCGTTCTTCGCCTCCGTCGCGAGATAGAGGGCGCCGGCGTAGTTCTGCTGGTCGAACTCCGCGGTCGCGAGCTGCAGCAGCTGGCTGCCCTGCCCGTACTCCGGCGACGGCGGTGAACTGTTCCCGTTTGCTGCACGCAGGGCCTGCAGGGCGATCTCGGCCTCGGCCATGCCCGACGCCGCCTCAGCTCGTGTGGCGAGCGATTGCAGTTTCGCCATCGCGCGTACGACCTCGCGCCGTGCATCGTCGAGCCTGCGCTGGAGCTCGTCCACCTGCGCTTCCTGCTCGAGCACTTTGAGCGCGAGGCGCGCCGCGCGCTGCTCCAGCGCTGTATCGCGCACCACCGCGAGGGGGCGCTGCGTCACGCGCACCGTATCTCGCGGCACCGGCGCCAAGTTGCCCTGATGATGCGGCCGGCAGGCCGCGCCGAGCAGCGCAGCCAGAAGAAGAACGGGGCGCATAGGGCGACTAAGTTGCATCCTGATGTGCGTTCGTTCAACCGAGCGCTACCATTGACTTCACTTTGCGCTCTGGTGATCCTTCGGCCGAGCGAAGGGGCCAGGGCATGGTGCCGTGTGCTGACACCAGTGGACTGATCGAGGACCTGGGGCTGTCGCCTGCGGTCCTCGCTTCGTTTCTGGTTCGAGCTTCTCACCCTGGATGGGCCAATGGAAGTCACGGTGAACGAGACCGACCGGTTGGAAGTGGTGCTGAAGAAGTTCCACCGGCAGATCACCAAGGCGGGCCTGTTTCGGGACATGAAGAAGAAACGTTTCTACGAGAGTCCCGCCGTTCAGCGGCGGCGCAAGAGCAAGGCAGCTCGCCGCCGGAACCGTACACGCTAGGGAGTAACGGACAGATGGAACGCATTACCGGGACCGTGAAGTGGTTCAACGACGCCAAGGGCTTCGGGTTTATCACGCCTGAAAACGGCGGCAAGGATTGCTTCGTGCATCACACGGCGATTCAGGGAGAAGGGTTCAAGTCGCTGACCGAAGGCCAGCGCGTGGAGTTCGAGATCGTGCAGGCCCAGAAGGGCCCCGCGGCGCAGAATGTCGTGAAACTGTAGCCACCCACGGCACCAGAAGCGGCACGGCGCCCCTTGGTTCAGGGGGCGCCGTGTTCTTTTTCAGGCTGCTTCGCCGTCCGGCGTCTGATCCTCCTCCGGGCCACCGAGGACGGGCGGATGCTCGTAGACAATCGGTGGCGAGCAGGTACAGGGCGCGGTATGCGGCACCGCGAACTGCGCACTGGCACGTGGCGGCCGGTACTCGATGGTCGCGACATCCTGGATGACGCCGCCACAGAAGTGGCAGTGAATCTGGGACACAGTGCCACCCTTCCCTCGGGCGCGGGAGCGCCCCCTACCATTCACTCGGGACCCTGAATAGGCAAGCGAAACGTTTCGGCCCGCAGCCTTCCGAGGAGGGTTAGACGCCAATTTTGCGTACTCGTCCTAAAGGACGAGGCAGGAATCTTCCCGCCTATCTTGACTAATACCGTGGGAACCGGCCAACCTACTTGCTCAACCTCCGTACTCTCGCCCTAGAACGAGGGCCGTCAGTACAATGAGCAAAAAAATCCAAATTCTCGTCATCGAAGACAATCGCCTGCTGCGTGATGGTCTCGCGGCATTGCTCGATTCTCAAACCGAATTCAAGGTCGTGGCGTCCGCCGAGGGCGGGTCGGCCGCGCTGCAGCGACTGCAGGAATCGAAGCCGAACGTCGTGCTCGTGGACGCCGCGCTGGGACGCAATCGCAGTCAGCGCCTGGTCGAAAGCATCAAAGAGGCGGCGCCGCATTCTCGTATCATCATGATGGACATGCTGCCGGAAGAGGAAGACGTCATCGACTTCATCAAGCGGGGCGCCAACGGCTTTATCGCGAAGGACGCCGCGCTCGAGGAGCTCGTCAATACCATCCGGCAGGTCGCGAACGGCGGCGACGTCGTCCCCCCGGCGCTCACGGGGACCCTGCTCTCCCACATCGCCAAACAGGCATCGGTGCTGCGCAATACGCCGATGATGGCATCGGTGCGGATGACCAAGCGGGAGCAGCAGATCACTGATCTCATCGCCGAGGGGCTCAGCAACAAGGAAATCGCCCAGCGGCTGAACATCGCGACCTACACCGTGAAGAGCCACGTGCATAACATTCTGGAGAAGCTGGCGTTGCACAGCCGGCTCCAGATCGCCGCGCACGCGCACAAGAAGACCCCGCCCAAGGGCGACCGCCGGAAGTTTGTCCGCTAGAGCCAACGCGGAAGCAGCCTAAGACCGTCCCCTAACGATCGCCAGGTTCGACCCGGTCAGTGCGAGAAATCGACCTTGGGTGTCTCCGCCGCTCCCGGTGTCTGCAGCTCGAAATACGCCCGCGATTTTTTGCCGAGCACCTTGGCCGTCAGTACCTGCGGAAAGCGGCGAATGTACGCGTTGTACGCGTTCACACTTTCGTTGTAGTCCTGGCGAGCGACGGCGATGCGGTTTTCGGTGCCCTCGAGCTGATCCTGCAGGGCCCGGAAGTTTTCATTCGATTTGAGCTGTGGATAATTCTCCGCGATCGCGATCAACCGCCCCAGCGGCGCGGTGAGCGCCGCGTTGGCCGCCGCCATCTGTTGCAGGTCGCCGCTCTGCACCGCGCCCGCCAGTCTGGAACGAGCCTCGGCGACCTGGATGAAGATGGTCTGCTCCTGCTTTGCATATCCTTTCACCGTCTCGACCAAATTGGGGATCAGGTCGGCGCGGCGCTGCAATTGCACTTTGATCTGGGATTCGGCGGCATTCACCCGCTCGTCCATCGTTTGAATGGTGTTGTAGCCGCAGCCGGCGAGGAGGGCGAGCGCGAACGGCAGGGCGAGAGCAGTCCGGCGTCGATAGGCGTTCACGAAGGGTCCCTTTCCATACGGTTCACGTACTCCGCCGTGCGCCTCACTGCGTCGAGATACGCGGCCGGCTCGGTCAGTCCATCCGGGGCGAATCCTATCAGGGCACCGGCGTCGCGCACCAGAGCCACGGAGTCCGCTGGCGGCGTGCGGCCCGACAGCCGCAGGACCGCCCGCAGCATCGTCAAAAAGCCGGCGCGCGTGCCGCGGATGATGTCGGCCAGGCGCTTGGGCCGATTCCAGTCCGCGACATACGCCTGCCGTAGGTGCACCAGCTTCCCCATCAGCTCGTGCTCGAGCTGCTTGCGCACGTCCTCACGACGGACGCTGATGCCGGCCCAGGGGTTTCGACCGGCTAGGATGCGGTGCGCCTCGCGGATGTCCTCATACTCGATCGGGAATGCATCGGCGGAATCGCGCCACTCCGCGTCCGTCAAAATGAGCGGCGGCGGGTGTTTGGCGCTGACCCAATGGCTCACCGGTGCGCCGAGGCGGGCGAACAGATCGGCATCGACGCGATCCACAAGCAGCAGCGTGTTCATCGTGAGCGACTCCCTGCTCCCCGATCCCTGCTCCCTCGCTGCCGAGCCGTAGAGCAGCAGCGTCACGAGCCGCGGGCCGAGTGCCTCAGCGACCCGGGTGGCGAACGCCTCCAATGTCATACGCGCCATATCAGAATCTTCCTCCCGCGCCTCCGCCAGAGAATCCGCCCCCGCCCCCGAACCCGCCGAATCCACCGCCGCCGCCTCCCCCGCTCCAGCTCCCGCCACCACCCCATCCACCGCGTCCCTGGCTCAAGATCCAGAACGGGATCCAGAGGATCCGCCCTCGACTGAGGATGATGAGCAGGATCAGGATGGCGATGAGCCATCCGAAGGGGATCGTGACTTCCCGGCGATTGTCGCGCGCGACGGGCGGCATCGCGTACTCGGGATTCGTCAGCGTCACCGCGAACTCGGTCGCGAACGCTTGAGCGATGAGGTCGACGCCGAGCGCCAGACCCTTGCCGTACTCTTCGGCGCCGAGCGCCGGCAGCATGGCGTCGCGGATGCTTCCCGCGCGCGCATCGGTGAGAAATCCCTCCGCGCCGCGGCCGGTACTGATGAACACGTCACCCGTGCCCGGCCTGTGATTCTTCCGGGGCACGAGCAGAACGACGACGCCCAGGTTTTTGCTGCGGTCGCCGGGATCAGCCTTCGCGCCCACACCCCATTGCCGCCCGATCTGCAGCGCCACATCGCTCGCCGATCGATTGCCGATATCGGGCAGCGTGACGACCGCGATCTCTCCCCGAGTTTTCTCTCGCACCTCGGCGATCACGGCTTCCATGTGGCGGACAGACGCAGCATCGAGCACGCCCGCGAAGTCGTTGACAAAGCCGTGGGGTGGCGGAATGGAGATTTGGAGGAGGACCGCGAGAAGGATCAGCGCTTCACCGCATCGAGGGGTAAGATTGACCAGCAATATATGCGTTTATCACCTCGCCTGCGCGCAATCGTCACACAGCAATGACGATCTTCGCGCTCGTCCTGCTCATTGGTTTGGGACTCGCTGGATTGGCGATGATTCCGCTCGGCCTGCCAGGCTTGTGGGTGATGGTGGGAGGAATCCTCGCCTACGGTTGGCTGACCGGTTTTCGCTCGGTCGGCCTCGCGACGATCGTCATCGTCCTCGGCATCGCGTTTCTCGGCGAAATCATCGACAACTGGCTGGGGTTTCGA
>DATGVC010000190.1:0-6689 GCA_035300745.1 Gemmatimonadales bacterium
GCACCTCGCGGATCGCAAGCGCGCTCGAGCGGACGACCCGCGCGCAACGCGGGATGAGCGGGATGGTGATCGCCACGATCACGTTGAAGACGCCGCTGCCGAAGATCGCGATGACGGCGAGCGCCATGATGATCAGCGGGAACGCCATCACCACGTCGAGGAGGCGCTGGAGCAAGAGGTCGACGCGGCCGCCGAAATAGGCGCTCGCCACGCCCAGCACGAGACCGGCGCCGCCGCCGACGATCGCGCAGGAGAAACCGACGATCAGGGCGGTGCGCGCGCCGAACACGATGCGGGAGAACAGGTCGCGGCCGAACTGGTCGGTGCCCATGAGATGCGCCCAGCTGGGCGGTTCCGTCATGACGGCGAAATCGTTCGACGTCGGGCTGTAGGGCGCGATCCACTCGGCCGAAAGGCCGGCGGCCGCCATCACCAGCACCAGCGCCAGGCCGACCGTACCGAGCGGCTGGCGGCGGCAGAAGTCGATGATGGCGGCGCGCCATGAGCGCGAGCTCTGCGCCACGTCATCGTCGGCGGTCGGAGCGTAGGGGGGCGCGAGATCGACCATGGCGCGTCTCCCGTCAGCCGAAGCGGATGCGCGGGTCGAGCCACGCGTACAGCAGGTCGACCGCCAGATTGACGAGCACGAAGATCGCGACCGTGAGCATGACGAGGGCCTGGGTCAAGGTATAGTCCTGGTTCTGGACCGCCAGCACGAACAGGCGGCCGACGCCGTTGAGGTTGAACACCTGCTCGGTCACCACGAGCCCGCCGATCAGGAAGGCGAACTCGATGCCGATCAAGGTGACGACCGGCAGCAGCGCATTCTTGAGCGCGTGCCGGTTGATGATCAGCTGTTCGGCCAGGCCTTTCGCGCGAGCGGTCCGGATATAGTCCTCGCGCAGAACCTCGAGCATCGCCGAGCGCGTCATGCGCATGGTGACGGCGGAGTAGCGGTAGCCGACCGTGAGCGCGGGCAGGATCACCATCGACAGGTTGCGCAGCGGGTCCTGCCAGAACGGCACATAGTCGATCGGCGGCATCCACGCGGCGCCGAACAGCGCATGCGAGACGTCGAGAACGACCAGGATGGAGACGATCCCGAGCCAGAACGACGGGGTTGCGATTCCCGCGATGGCGACCGTGCGCACCACATGGTCGATCCAGCTGTTCTGCCACAATGCCGAGATGGTGCCGAGCGGGATCGCGATCAGGATGGCGACCACGGTCGCCATCACGGCGATCTCCAGCGAGATCGGCAGGCGCGCCGCGATCTCCTCGGCGACCGGCTTGCCCGACCACATCGAGATCCCGAAGTCGAGGCGAAAGAAGCCCCAGGCGAAGTCCAGGAACTGGAGCACCAGTGGACGATCGAGCCCGATCTCGGCGTGACAGGCCGCGAGGGCGCGCGGATCGACACTCGCGCCACCGGAGCCGAGACGGACCATGCAGATATCGCCCGGGATCAGACGCATCAGGACGAACACGAGCGCCGCCGCCCCGACCAGCGTCGGGACCACGAGCAGCACCCGGTTCACGATATATCGGTACATCCTGTGCGTCCGATCCTGGTCGCGCCGGCGTGCCCGTCAGCGAATGCGAACGGGCCTACTGATCGAGCCATACATTGGCCAAGTCCTGATTGACGTAGTGGCTCGGGCCGACCTTCCATCCCTTCACATAGGAGCGCAGCGGCACGATCCGGTTCCAGTAGGTTATCACCAGCTCGTGCGCCTGCGTATCGAGCACGTGCTTCTCGAACTCGCGCATCAGCGCGCGCTGCTTCGCGCCGTCGGTCTCGTGCAGCATCTTCTGGTACAGATCGATCTCCGGTTGATCGTCGTAGTTCCCGTAGTTCTCGCTGAACACCGCGCGCGGCAAGTATTTCTGGACGTCGAGAAGCGGGTTCACCACGCTGTTGCAGCTGGCCTCGACGACGACGTCGAAGCTGCCGCTTCGCATCGCCTCGTACCACGGCCCGGTGGGCACCACGCGCTGGGTCACGTGCAGCCCGATCTTGCTCCACTCGTCGATCAACCACGTGCCGACGAACTTGTATGGCTGGTCGATGTTGCGGTTCAGGAGCTCGAATGCGAGCCCCTCGGCTCCCGCCTCCTTCAGGAGGCGCTTCGCCTCGGCGCGCGATTTCTCGATGTCGGGCCAGTATCCGGCCAGCGTCTCGAGCTCGGCCCTGGTCGCGGCCAGCGGCGAGCCCGGGAACACGACGCCGCCGACCGTCTTCACGTTGGCGATCTTGGCGAGCGCGGGCGCTCCGTGCCACTGGTCGACCGCCAGCGCGAGCGCCCGCCGGACCCGGACGTCGTCGAACGGCTTCTTCTTGTGATTGGGCGTGATCACATTGCCGCAGTTCCAGTCGCTGCTCTGCATGACGATCTTGTCGCCCAGCTCATGCTGGAGCTGATCGCGCGCAGAGGGCGGCAGGCCGCGGAACTCTCCGGCCGCGCGGTCGCCCCGGATAGCATCGACGCGGACCGCCTGCTTGGGCGCATAGATGGCGGTGAAGCCGTCGAGATAGGGCTGCCCAGCGTGATAGTAGTCGGGATTGCGCACCCCTTTGATCGACTGGCCGATCTCGTAGCCGGCCGGCTTGAACGGGCCGGAGCCCATGATGTTCTTCTCGTACCAGCGCGGGTCCTTGTCGAGGATGGCCTTCTGGTAGATCCAGGCGAAGGGATCGGCGAGCGCCGGCAGGAACGCGCCGGTGGCGAATTTCAGGCGGAACACCACGGTGATCGGGTCGGGCGCCTCGACCTTGTCGACCATGCTGTAATGGCTCCCGCGTGCGCTCGAGACACCTTCCGGCGGGTGGATGATTGCCCGCCAGCTCTCCGCTACGTCGTCGGCGGTGAGCGGTGTGCCGTCGTGGAACTTCACGCCTTCGCGGATCTTGAACGTATAGGTCTTGCCGTCATCAGTCGGCGTCGGCATCGCGGTGCACAGATCGCAGACGAAGTCGGTGGTCGAGGACGGATCCTTGGGATCGACGCGGATCAGCACACTGTAGAACGGTGCCGCCGAATGCACGGTCGCGAAGGTGGTCTCGCGGTGGCCGTCGAAGCTCGGCGGCGCGTCCGCCGGGATCATGTACGTGAGCGTCCCGCCGCGCTTCGGGGTGTCGGCAGCCGCCGCAGGACCGGCTAGGGCGGCGACACAAAGCGCCGTGCCGAGACTGGCTGCCGCCAATCCTGATGTCCTGATCATTTGCTTCCTCATTTTCCTTCCTCGCTTTTTGTTCCTTGCTCCCTTTTTGTTATTGGGATGGATCTTAGAGCCATCCTCTGAATCAGGTATCCGGCGAAACGTGCGGCGGTCCATCGTGGAAAACGCCCACAGCTCGACCGAATCTAACGCACCTCGCTGCAGGCCACCCAGTGGCCGGCTCGCACCTCGCGCAGCTCCGGACGGACCCGGCTGCAGCTTTCGACCGCGATCGGGCAGCGCGGATGAAACGCGCAGCCCGACGGCGGATTGATCGGGCTCGGCACCTCCCCCTTCACGGGTCGGAACCTGCGACCGGCCTCGACGCTCGGATCCGGCACTGGCACGGCGTCGAGAAGCGCCCGGGTGTAGGGATGCAGCGCGTTGTCGAACAGCTCGTCGCAATCCGCGAGCTCGACGATGCGGCCGAGATACATCACGGCGACGCGTTGGCAGAGGTGCCGCACCAGCGAGAGATCGTGAGCGATGAACAGGTAGGTGAGGCCGAAGCGCTCGCGCAGATCCTCGAGCAGATTGACGATCTGCGCCTGGATCGAGACGTCGAGGGCGGATACGGCCTCGTCGCAGATGATGAATTCGGGATTGAGCGCGAGAGCGCGCGCGATCCCGACGCGCTGGCGCTGGCCGCCCGACATCTCGTGCGGGTAGCGATCGACAAAATTCGGACTGAGGCCGCAGATCGCGAGCAGCTCGCGCACCCGGGCTGCGCGGCGCGCCGCATCGGGCTCGATGGCGTGTACCTTCATCGGCTCGGCGATGATGTCGCCGACCTTCATGCGCGGATTGAGCGAGCTGTATGGATCCTGGAAGATGACTTGGATTCGGCGCCGCAGTGCCCGGAGCTGCTTGTGCTTGAGCTTGGTGAGGTCGACGCCGTCATAGAAGATCTCGCCGGCGGTCGGCCGCTCGAGCAGCAGGATGCACCGGCCGGTCGTCGTCTTGCCGCAACCGCTCTCGCCCACCAGCCCCAGGGTCTCCCCCCGGCGAAGTGTGAAGTCGACGCCGTCGACCGCCCGCAGCTCGCCGACCGCGCGGCGCGCGAGGATGCCCTCGGTGACCGGGAAGAGTTTCCGCAGCCCCTTCACCTCGAGGAGCGTCGGAGCGTGGGTTGCGGGCGCCATCATGCCACCACTCCGGCCGCGGCGACGATTTCCTCGCCGCGCAAGCAGGCCGCGAGGTGGCCGGCTGGCCCTGCCGGCTCGAGCGGCGGCCGCATCTGAGCGCAGGCGTCCACCGCGAAGCGGCAACGCGGGCGGAACGCGCAGCCTTGGTCGAGGCGCGCGAGGTCGGGGGGCTGGCCGTTCACCGGGTCGAGGCGTGCCTGGCGCGGGTGATCGAGCCGAGGCACCGACCGCAGCAATGCCATCGTGTAAGGATGGCGTGGGTCGTGGTAGATCGCCGCTGCCGGGCCGCTCTCGACGATGCGCCCCGCATACATGACATTGACCCGCTTGGCGTAGCGCGCCACCACGCCGAGATTGTGCGTGATGAGGATAAGCGCCACGTTGAGCCGGCGCGTCAGCCCGTTCATGAGCTCCAGGATCTGCGCTTGGATAGTCACGTCGAGCGCAGTCGTCGGCTCGTCCGCGATAATGAGCTTGGGATCACAGGCGATCGCGATCGCGATCATGACGCGCTGGCGCATGCCACCCGAGAGCTGGTGCGGATACTGCTTGAGGCGGCGGGCCGGATCGGCGATGCCGACCAGGCCGAGGAGCTCGACGGCGCGCTTGTGCGCCGAAGCGGGATCGGCCTGGCGGTGCTGCTCAAGCGTCTCGGTGATCTGCCGGCCGATGGTGAGAACGGGATTCAAAGATGTCATCGGCTCTTGGAAGATCATTCCGATGTCGCCGCCCCGCACTTCTCGCATTTGCGCGTCCGAGAGCTGCATGAGGTCGCGGCCGGCGAACAAAATCTCGCCGCATGTGATCCGCCCGGGTGGATCCGGGATCAGGCGCAGAATTGACAGGGCCCCGACGGACTTGCCCGACCCGCTCTCGCCGACGATCGCGACTGTCTCGCCCCGCTCGACGGTATAAGATATCCCGTCGACAGCGCGCACGACTCCCGCGCTGGTCCGGAACTCAGTATGCAAATCCTTAATCTGCAGGAGCAGTGCCAAGACACCCTCCCGACGTTCCTCTGGAAGCTTCTTTCTTATCAGGTTTTCGGTCCGGACGCTGGAATTTAAGCGACTCCACTCCGCTTCGGCGGTGATTTGTCGCAATAAGGTCGCTTTGAAAACCGGCTCCGTTGCGGGAAGAACGGCACGTGGAACGAGCGTCACCGCTACCATATGCAGCTCCAGGCCCGTCGCGAGACATCGCAGGCGCCACTTCCGCTAATGGGATGGTCCGGCCGTGCTCCCGCCCCAGCAGCAAGCGATGCTTGTGCGGGGCACCAAAGACAAGGAGCGCGCCATGGCAGAAGCTCTCAAGAATTCAGTCGCCTACGTCGGCATCGACATCGGCAAAAACTCGTTCCACGTCGTAGGTCTAGATGGGCGCGGCGCCATCGTGCTGCGGCAGAAGTGGTCGCGCGGCCAGGTGGAAGCTCGGTTCGCGAATATGCCACCATGTCTGATCGGCATGGAAGCCTGCGTCGGTGCACATCATCTCAGCCGCGGGCTCCAGAAGCTTGGCCACGATGCGCGGTTGATGCCTGCGCGGTACGTTCGGCCCTATTCGAAAGGACAGAAGAACGACTTCCGTGACGCCGAGGCCATCGCCGAAGCGGTGCAACGACCGACGATGAAATTCGTCGCTACCAAGACCGTCGATCAGCTGGACCTTCAGGCGATGCACCGCGTGCGAGAGCGACTAGTGAGTCAGCGCACCGGCATCATCAACCAGATCCGCGCCTTTCTGCTGGAACGTGGTGTTGCTGTTCGGCAAGGATTGCGCTTCTTGCGTGCCGAGTTGCCGGGCATCCTCGCTGGGCCGTCTGACGCGCTGTCGCCACGCATGGTGCGCATCATCGAAGATCTGGCTGGGGACTGGCGCCGGCTCGACGAGCGCATTGAGGGTTTGTCGAACGAGATCGAAGCTATCGCGGGTCTGGACGCAGGTTGCGAGCGGCTGATGAGCGTGCCCGGCATCGGGCCTATCATCTCCAGCGCGATGGTAGCGGCGATCGGCGCAGGCGATGTGTTCTCCAAAGGCCGCGACTTCGCCGCCTGGCTGGGCCTTGTCCCCAAGCAGATATCGACCGGAGACCGCACTATCCTCGGCAAGATATCAAAGCGGGGTAACCGCTACCTGCGGGTATTGTTTGTGCAGGCGGCGTGGGTGGTGCTGATCAAGCCGAAGAGCTGGGAGCGCCACGGGCTCAGGTCCTGGATTGAAGCGGCCAAAAAGCGGCTGCACCGCAACGTTCTCGCAATTGCGCTGGCCAATAAACTGGCCCGGATCGCCTGGAGCGTTCTTGCGCATGGACGCTCCTTCGAGGCG
>DATGVC010000191.1:0-10132 GCA_035300745.1 Gemmatimonadales bacterium
CACTCCAACCAGGCAGAGCGCGCCGCCGAGCACCGCCATCAGACCCGGCGCTTCGCCCAGCATCAACCAGCTCATCACGATCGTGATCGGCGGCACGAGGTAGGCGGTTGCGGCGAGCCGCCCCGCCGATCCACGCGCCAGGGCGTAGGCCCACGTGGTGAACGCGATCGAGGTGGGGAAGACACCCAGGAAGAGCAGCCAGGCGATCCCGTTGGTGGGCGCCACGCGCCATTCGCGCACCAGTTGCGGTGCGTAGGGCAGACAGAATAGCGCGCCGACGGCACAGCAGGTCCAAGTCGATTGTAGTGCGGCGATCCGATTCAGAACCGGCTTCTCTGTAACCATGCCAATGGCGGAGGCCAACGCGGCCACGACGCAGAGAATCACACCCACGAGCGAGGCACTGCGAGACGACGTCGCGAATCCGATCAAGACCACACCGCCGAACGCGAGCACCCCACCGAGCAAGAGATTGGGAGTGGTGCGCTCCTTCAAGAACACCGCCGCGAGCGTCACGATGAAAATCGGAGCGACCAGGACCAGCATCGAAGCGGTCCCCGCATCGACACGCCGCTCGGCCTCGTTGAGGACGACCTGATAGACGCCGAACCAGAGCACGCCGGCGAGCACGAGGAGCGCGAGCTCGCGCCTCGTCGGACGGATCGTGGGCCGGGACAGCACCAGCGCACCGAGTAGCACGCTGCCAATGGCCAACCGCCCGAACGCCAACGGTCCGGGGGAGAACGAACGGCCAGCGGCGCGAATGCCGACGAAGGCGGCAGCCCAAAGAACGACGGAGACGAGGGCCGCTGCGAGTGGGAGGTGTTTTGCGGTAGGTGCGGTGTCGGTAGTCATGCGCAGTATGATAACTGCGCATTCACCTGACCGTCTTAACGATGCCGCACCGAACCGGTTGCTAGCGCGCTGTCGCGCTGATAGAAATCAGCACACCGTCTCGTCCCAACGACTGAACCCCGAGCACCGTCGCGACCGGCGCGTTTGCGCCCAGGAAAGCCGCACCGGCGTTGCGAATGGTCTCGAGGTCGGCGGGACGATAGTTGACGACGTAAATCGTGAGCGCGGTAACGTCGCGCGGGCTTGCCCCCGCCGCCTGCAGCACTGCCGCCAGATTCGCGAATGCACGCTCGGCCTGCGCGTGCAGGTCGGATCCGACGAGCGCGCCGGTGCTATCGACTCCAAGCTGACCGGTGACGTAGACCGTTCGACCGACACGCACGGCCTGCGATCCGAGCGCAGGGGCCGCAACAGCGGGCGGGCTGGGAAGCGCCGTTTTGATCTCCGGGGCCGACGCCCGCGGGCCCCCGAACTCTCCGCGGAAGCCTGCTTCGTCCCAGCGCAGCTGCGCTTCGCGCCGTTTCCGTTCGGTGGCCTGGTCTTCGCCCTCGCGCCACTTCTTGTAGCCCTTGACCTGATCGCCATTCAGGAAACGGCGCAGATCGCCTTCGAATCGGTCCTGACGATCCTTCAGATATTTCCCCAGCTCCTGCGCTCGCTCGGCGTAGAACATCGCGGCCCCGCGGTCGCCGCCGTCGAGCCGCTCGTTCATTTTGCCGATCGCCGCCTGCGCGCTGTCACGCTGGGGGCGCGTCGCGACCATGAACGAGTCGTACGCTTGCGCGTAGCGTGCCGACTGATCGGCTGTGAGGTTGAGCGTGACCCGCGCGAGTGTCGTATCGAGCGGTCCGGTGAGCTCGACGCCGGGCAACTTCGGCGCGCTCGGCCCGTATCGACCGGCGGGAGCCATGCCGCCGCGCCCACCGTATTGTGCCTGGGCTTGGGGAACGAGGACGAGCGTTGCGGCAAGGAACAAGCATGACAACGACTTTTTCATGACTGGGTGATGCATGAGAGGATCGCTCCGTCGCACTATTTGAGTCGCGGAAGTTTGGGGGGCTTGGGCCCATGCCGGACGGCTCCTCGTACGGGCACGCAATCGAGCGGCGTCCCGGTCTGCGCGCAACGCAAGAGCAAGCCACCGCGGCTCATATCGCCACGACCGGCGAACGTGGCGGGGAAGAGCAGGCGGTCACCAAAGACGTCGAGGAGTGGGCCGACGTACTTGTCGGTCGCGACACTGCCCAGCAACACGACGCGGTCGTCCGGACCGATTCCTCTGTGGAGCGCCGTCGCATCGCGAACGAGTGGGTCGCGAAATGCGGGCTCGGACTCATCAACCGGCACCGTCGCCATCTGCTGCAGATCTTCGACTCGAATCAAGACATCGGCTGGAAGGAGACCGCGTCCCGGCGCAATGACGAATGCGCGGCCGAATCGACTGGCATAAGCAAGTTTCCCACGGAAGTAGAGGCTGCTCATGAACGTGAAGACTTCGCCCAGCGGGGCGCCGCCATTGGCGAGCCGCGCAGTCAACGGGCTCGTCTGACTTGTGAGCAACATTTGGGCGCGCCTGCCGGCGCAGCTCGCCGGAGACAGCAGGAAGACCGTCAGCACTCTACCGCTCCATGTAGCGACGCAAGAAAAACATGGCCGCGCCAAAGATCACAATGATCAGGATGATCCACACGATGCGGGGCATCGGATGACCTCCAGAAACGAGTTCGAAATTGATTGCATCCCAAATGTGGCTTTCACATATTAACCCATGCTCGGGTTCGGTGGTGGTCTATTCTCCTTCGCGGCGCTCTTCTACTTCGCCGCGGAGTACGAGCACCTCTCAGGCTGGAAATGGGCGCTGGCGAGTGTTGCCGTCACGGCGACTGTCAAAGGGTTGTTCCCTGGCTCGTTCATCTTCATCCTGCCCGCGCAGTTTGGGCTCTTCCTGGTGATGTGGTGGGCGCACGTCAAGAACCAGGGGCAGCGGCAAGTCGACCTCGCGCAGCGGGAGGCCGACTCCCGGCGCGAGCGCCAGGACCGCGTGACCCGCGCCCGTCAGGAAGCAGCCGCCAATACCGATTTTGACGGGCAGGAACGGGAGCGGGAGGCCGCCGCTGCGGTCGCGCTGAAGGAGCGGCAGGAGCGGGTGCGACTGGTGCGTGAACAGCGCGAACGCGAGGAGCGCGAGCGAGAAAGCTGAACTCGCTAGATCGATCCCTGCCCAAGCTTCCACGCCGTCGCTATCCCCAACCCCATCCACAGGAGGTCCAACGGTCCGAACGACACCAAGAGCAGCACCCAAAAACTGAACTGCGCCAGCAGGCTGCTGTCGTAGTGAGCGCGCACGAGGCGCTCCCGTTCTTCGATCGTGGAAGTCTTCGCTCGAGCCAAGACTTCAGAATCGATTTGCGACCGTAACTCCCACCCGGCGCCCAGGAAGGACGTATCGCGCACCAGGTCGGGACGCGTGTCCAACGTATGCTGCAGGGTCGGCGAAAACGAGCGGTTCCTCGTCATGTCGACGAGAAACAGCCCTGACGTGGCGCGCCAGTCCTGAACGAATTCGTCGCGCAGCGCGGGTTGCAAGGCGAACACGACCACCGCAAACTTTGCAACCAGCAGCGTCGCTGCGGTTAGGATGGCCGCGAGCCATCCCGTCCCCCTGGTCGGCGGCCGCGCCATCTTGGCGATCGCGATGCCGAGCAGGCCGCCCACTCCCCACGACGCGAGCCCTACGTCGTTGTGCGTCGTACGCGCAAGCAGGACCCACGCGATGATCAACGCGAAGCCCGTCAAGATGCCCGTCAGCAGCGGCGAGCCCTGCTTTGACGCGGTCGGCGCTTTGGCCGCGCCGCTGCCGTAGACCCGCACGTTCGCCATGGGACCTACTATAGCAAACGCCGTTGCCGTTTGCCCTATACGGTCATGACCACGGGAGCATGATCGCTCGTTCCCACCGCGGACTGCACCACGCAGCTGGTCGCCCGTTCCGCGATCGCCGGGGAGGCAAGGAAGTAGTCCAGCCGCCACCCGATGTTGCGGGCGCGGAGATTCCGCCACGGCGCCCACCACGTGAAGAGATTGGGATTGTCGGGATCGAACCGGCGGCCCAGGTCCACGAGGTGCGTGCCGAGCAGTGTTTCGAACAGCGCGCGTTCCTCGGGGCGCTGTCCAACCGCATTCGGCTTGCGCTCCTTGGGATGCACGTCCATCTCTGTGCGCGCGATGTTCATGTCGCCGCAGAGAATCAGCCGTCGGCCATCGGCCGTCAGCCGCGCGGCCCAATCCCTGAGGCTCTGTACGAACGCGAGCTTCGCGGGGTAATCCTTGCCGCCGTTGGGAACGTAGATCGACGCGATTACCACATCGCCGTGCTCCACCTGCACGATGCGCGATTCCATGTCGAACGGCGGATGGCTGAAGACCGGATCGACGGCGAAGAGGTCCTTGCGGACGTGTAACGACACGCCCGAATAGCCCTTCAGGGTGTGCCAGTACGCATGATAGTCCGGGACTCTGCATTCGGCGGGGATCTGCGCGGCCGTGGCCTTGAGCTCCTGCAGGCAGACCACGTCCGGACGGTCTCGCTGCAGCCATTCACACAGCTGCGCCGCGCGGGCGCGGATGCCGTTGACGTTCCAGGTCGCGATTTTCACCCCCGAACGATAAGCCCTTGACAGCCGGATGGCCGCGTGTATATTACCACTCAGTTATGAAACCGACAGGTTATAGTCTGGATACGACGTTCGCGGCCCTGGCCGATCCCACGCGCCGGGCGATTCTGGCCCGGCTCGCGGCGGGGGAGGCGTCGGTCAACGAGCTCGCGGCGCCATTCGAGATGAGCCAGCCGGCGATCTCGAAGCATCTCAAGGTGCTGGAGCACGCCGGCCTGATTGCCCGTAGCCGTGAGGCCCAGCGGCGCCCGCGCCGGCTGGTACCCAAACCGCTCGCCGAAGCGACCGAGTGGATCGAACGCTACCGCCGCCTGTGGGAAGGGAACTTCAAACGGCTCGACGCTGTGCTGCAGGAGCTGAAAAGCAAGCAGAAGAGAACAGTCGATGCGCTGCTGGAAGAGGTGAAGCCCAAGCCGAAAAAGAGGAGCACCAGATGAAACAGACGGCGGCTCTCAAGATTACGACTCCATCCGAGCGCGAGCTCGTCATGACGCGGGACTTCGCCGCGCCGCGGGGGATGCTGTTCGACGCCCTGACAAAACCCGACCTGGTGCAGCGGTGGCTCCTGGGGCCGCCCGGCTGGACGATGCCGGTCTGCGAGATCGATCTGCGCGTTGGCGGGAAGTACCGTTACGTCTGGCGCAATGCCGATGGCCGGGAAATGGGGATGGGGGGTACGTTCAAGGAGATCGTGCGGCCCTCGCGCCTCGTCGCCACCGAGACGTATGAGGACTACTGGACGGGCGGCGAGACGCTCGTGACCACGGAGCTCGTCGAGACGCGCGACAAGACTTCGCTCAGCACGACGGTTCGCTACGCGTCGCGCGAAGCTCGGGACGCCGCCATGAAAATGGGTGCGACGAAAGGGTTGGAGGCGAGCTACGACCGGCTGGACCAGTTATTAACCGCCTAAACTGACGACTAAGGAGAATTCGTATGCAGAAGATCACGCCATTCCTCTGGTTCGACAACAACGCCGAAGAGGCGGCGCAATTCTACACGTCGGTCTTCAAGAACTCCCGGATCCTCAGTGTCAGCCGCTACGGCGACGCGGGGCCGGGCCCCAAAGGCTCCGTCATGGTCGTGAGCTTCCAGCTCGAGGGCCAGCAGTTCACGGCGCTGAACGGCGGTCCACCGTTCAAATTCAGCGAGGCCTTCTCATTCGTCGTGAGTTGTGAGAATCAACAAGAAATCGACTACTACTGGAACAAGCTGACATCCGGCGGCGGGCAG
Organism: Gemmatimonadales bacterium; assembly: GCA_035300745.1. GTDB lineage: Bacteria > Gemmatimonadota > Gemmatimonadetes > Gemmatimonadales > GWC2-71-9 > 20CM-2-65-7. Next base: position 5,763 of record DATGVC010000191.1, read on the forward strand.
GAGAGCCAGTGCGGATGGCTCAAGGACAAGTTCGGGTTTTCCTGGCAGATCGTGCCGACGGCGCTCGGGAAGCTGATGAGCGACAAGGATGCCACGAAGGCCAGTCGCGTCATGCAGGCATTGCTCCAGATGAAGAAGCTCGAGATCGCCACCCTGGAGGAAGCTGCCGAGGGCAGGGTGCCCGCTAGCCGTTGACCGTGCGCATCCCGCCCTCAGCGTAGCGCGCGCCGGCGGGGGTACCCACGCCTTCGATCTGCGCGAGCTCGGCGCCCGACAACGTCACGTTGAGGGAGCCGCCGTTTTCTTCCACATACTTGCGGTGCTTGGTGCCGGGAATCGGGACGATGTCGTTCCCCTTGGCGAGCAGCCACGCGAGCGCAAGCTGGCCGGGTGTGCACCGTTTCTGGCGCGCGAGCACTTCGACGCGCCGGACGAGATCGAGATTCTTCTGGAAGTTCTCCCCCTGAAAGCGCGGATGGTTCTTCCGCCAATCGCCCTCGGCAATGTCTTCCGGACGCTTGATCTGGCCCGTGAGGAACCCTCGGCCGAGCGGACTGTACGCGACGAACCCGATGCCGAGCTCGCGAACGGTGGGCAGGACCTCGTCCTCCACGTCGCGGCTCCACAGCGAGTACTCCGTCTGCAGGGCGGTGATAGGATGTACGGCGTGCGCGCGCCGCACCGTCTGAGCGGACGCCTCGGAGAGCCCGAGGAACCGCACTTTCCCCGCACGCACCAGATCCGCCATCGCACCGACGGTCTCCTCGATAGGCACGGCCCGATCGACGCGGTGCTGATAGTACAGGTCGATGTGGTCGACGCTGAGGCGTCCCAGCGAGGCATCGCACGCGGCTTTGACGTACTCGGGCCTGCCGTTCTGGCCGATGAATTTGCCGTCCGGAGCCCGCACGTTGCCGAATTTCGTGGCCAGGATGACCCGCGGGCGCTTCCCTTTGATCGCCTTCCCGACCAGGACCTCGTTCGTGTAGGGTCCGTAGACGTCCGCCGTATCGAGGAAGGTGATGCCCAAATCCAGGGCGCGGTGAATTGTCGCGATGGACTCTGCATCGTCCCGGCTTCCGTAGAAGTCCGACATACCCATGCATCCCAGGCCCAAGGCAGATACCCGAAGGCCCCACCCCCGACTGCCTAGTTCACGCTGTTTCATGGCTCCATCCGGTTCAGGTGACGCGACGGGGGCCTCGCTTGGTATCCTTTCCAAAGGGACCCTTCTCCGTCGAGGTGTTTATGGCGCCCTCCGGCCTCCGGGCCGTTTGTCTCGTCGTTCCGCTCATCGGTCTCGTCAATCCCGCACGTGCGCAACTGATCCCGATCAAGACAATCCCCATCGCTCAAGGCGATCAGTTCCAAATCTTCCCATCCAACAATCTGGGCATGGGCGGGGTTTCCATCGCGCTGGCGGATTCGTTGGGAGATCCATTCGCCAACCCGGCGACAACGGCGCGGCTGCGCGCGTCCCGTTTCTTCAGCGCGCCGACCGTCTACAGTGTGTCGCGCAATGCCGGCGGCGGCCGTTCGCTGCCGTTCGCCATGCTGACACGCAGCGCGAACTGGTACGGCGGCCTCGCGCTCGTGCTGCAACAGGTCGACCCAAGTCGCCCGCCGCAGCAGGGTGGGATCGTCCCGGTAGGCGTTAACGTGCTGCGCCCGCCCGGGGGAGCACAACTCCCCGGTCCCGATTTGCGGACGCACGGCAACCAGTATGCGTTCGGAATGATCGGACGGAGCTGGCCGGCCAGCAATCTCTCCATTGGCGCGAGCACGCTCTGGACGGGGCTCCATGCGGTCGATGGCGTCGACTTGCTCTACAACGGCAGTATTCGCGTCGCACAAACCGGGCACGCTATCGATTTCCGGATGGGCGCGCTGAAGGAATGGCCGGGCGAGCGTGGCGCGCGGACCCTCGAGGCGGTCGTCCTCCACAACCGCTTCGCAGCGACGCACAACGTCCTGTACGCGGATCAGCTCTGGGATCCCGGCTCGCAGCAATTCGTCGTACAAACGCGCACCGACCACAACGTCGATCAGACCAACACCTGGGGCGCGCAGCTCGAGTACCAGATGCCGCTCGCGACGCCGGGTTGGCGCATCGGTTGGCTCGCGACCGTCAATCGCGCGACGCACCCCAAGCTTCCGAACTATGACATCACGAATGTCGCCGTGATTCCGTGGGATCCGGGCCGCTCCTATGCCTACAATCTCGGCGTGGGACTGTCCAAGGTGCTGGGTCCAGCGACGTTCGGCGTCGATGCGATTTACGAGCCGATTCGCAGCTACACCTGGGCCGACGCGATCGTCCCGACCGCCACCCTCGGGGGGGACACGATCGCCGTCGGCGGCAAGACGGTCGAAAACCGGTTCAAATTCTCCAACGCTGTGTTCCGCGTCGGCGTGGGTCGCGACATCGCGCTCGAAGGCTCGCCGAAGGCGGTCGGCCTGCAATTCGGGTTGATGGTCCGCTCCATCAACTATCGCCTGCAACAGATTGACCATGTCGAACTCACGCAGCGTTCGCTGCGCACGGGTTGGCTCGAGTGGTCGCCGACCTGGGGCCTGACGCTCCGGTTCCCGGAGCTCGAGCTGCGGTATCGCGGCCGCGTCACGAAAGGCGCCGGCCGCCCCGGCTTCGACGGCCAGTTCGTGGTGGGTGCTCGCGACCTTGCGGTCTCGACCGGGGCGATCCTCGCGGTTCCGAGTGGTCCGCTGAGCCTGGTCGACGTCAATACCGCTACGCATCAGATCTCGCTGTCGCTGCCGATCCATTGAGCCCGCGCGGAGGTGCATCATGACTCTTTCCGTCAGAACGCTGTGCGTGGCGGCACTGCTGCTGGCGGCGGCGTGCGACGAAACGCCGCTCACGACGAGTTTTCCGGAGTCGCTCGATGCCCAGCTGCGGCGCAGTATCGCCCAGTGGAGTGTGGTGCCGATTGCCGCGCCGCCCCAGCAAGACCCGGCGCTCGTCGCGCTCGGGCGGGCGCTGATGTTCGACAAGATCCTGAGCGGCAACCGCGACATCTCGTGCGCCACCTGTCATGAGCCGGCGCTGCACGCCACCGACGGTCTCCCGCTCGCGATTGGGACGGGTGGGATGGGTACCGGCACGGCTCGCACCCTGGGTCCGGGACGGAGCTTCGTGCCCCGGAACGCGCCATCGCTTCTCAACAGCGCGATCGGATTGTCCTACGTCTTCTGGGACGGCCGGCTCAGCCGCTTCGGTCCGCCGCCGCCAGACGTCAGCCTGCCGCCAGACCTGCCGAATGTGATCGCCGCGCAGGCCATGATGCCGGTGCTCAACCGGCGGGAGATGCGCGGCAATCCTGACGACGTCGACGTGTTCGGCAAACCCAACGAGCTGGCGCAGTTCGGCGACAGTCAGCCGGCTCCAGTCTGGCGGGCCATCATGCAGCGCCTGCTCGCCATCCCGGAATACGTCACTCTCTTCAGCGCGGCCTATCCCGGCGTGCCGCCGTCCAGTCTCACGTTTGGCCACGCCGCAACGGCGATCGCGGCATTTCAAATGGCCGCGTTGATGAAAACCGATTCACCGTTCGACCGTTACCTGCGTCACGAAGACAACGCACTCAGCGTCGAAGAGAAACGCGGCGGGATCCTGTTCTTCACGCGGGCGCGCTGCGTGAGCTGCCACAACGGCCCGCTTCTTGGCGGGCAGTCCTTCTCCAACAGTGGGGTTCCGCAGCTCGGCCCCGGTGTAGGGCGGGGCGCGCCGCTCGACCTCGGCCGGGGTGAGCTCCCCAACAATGATTTCTACCGGTTTGCGTTCCGCGCGCCGCCGCTGCGGAACGTCGAGCTGACTGCGCCGTACTTTCACAACGGCACGTTCGCGACGCTCGAATCCGTGGTGGCGCATTATAACGATGTGCCGAAGTCGTTGCGCAATTTCAATCCCGCCACGCTGCCGGCGGCGGTGCAGAGCAGCTACCATGGTGATCAGGCGACGATCGACGACATCCTCAAGACGCTCGAGTCCACGCTCCGGACTCCGCTGCAGTTGACGGAGGCGGAGCAACGCCAGCTCGTCGCCTTCCTCAAGTCGCTGACAGATCCCAGGGCGCGCGATCTTTCCGGGATCGTGCCGGCCTCGGTGCCGAGCGGACTACCGGTGCGCTGATCAGAACCCTTGGGTCAGGCTGAACCGGAGCAGCCAGTTCTTCTGCGGCCGATCGAACGGATGCACGACGTCCATCTGACCGATTGCGTAGCCCAGCAGGTTCATCCGAAACGAAACCCCCGCGCTGCGGACGATTTTCCGCGGGCCGTTACCGAAGAGCTGCGCTCCCTGAGGACCGGTCCAGGCGATGCCCGCATCGTAGAAGATTCCGGCATCGATT
>DATGVC010000192.1:0-17729 GCA_035300745.1 Gemmatimonadales bacterium
GTGCCACCACGAGCGATAAGCCCAGGTCGCCAGCGACACCGTTGAGCAGATCGAGTAGCGCCACTGAATCCGCGCCGCCGGAAACGGCGACGAGCGCCTCCCCGGGCTCACGCAAGAGCCGATGCTCTCGAATGTGCGCCAGCACGCGCGCCGGCAGCGGGGCACCAGTGGTCATGTATCTTGAAGTATGCTTGAGCCCGGCCCCACATACCAACTGCTCCGCAATCTCACATCTCCGGTCGTCGCAATCACATCGGAGCGCAACGGCAAGGAGAACGGCATGATCTCCGATGCCGCGGTGCGCGCCTCGATCGTGCCGTCCATTCCCCGGTTGTCGGTCTACATCCACAAGTTCAACTACAGTCACGACATGATCTTCGAGACGGGGCGCTTTGCCCTGCACCTGCTCCACACCGAGCAGCTCGATGTCGTGCGGCGCCTCGGCTTCGTCAGCGGTCGTGACCGCAACAAGCTCGAGGGACTGCCGCATCAACGCGGCGTGCTTGGCGTCCCGGTGCTCGATGACTGTTTCGCGCACTTCGAGTGCAGCGTCGCCAACGTAATGGATACGGGCAGCTCGACCTTGTTCCTCGGCGACGTCGTCGCGGTTGGCAGCGGCAGCGCCGCCGGTCTCGAGCCGCGCGGCGAGCTGCTGACGGCGACGTTCTTCCGCAGCAACATGCCCGCCCAGTGGCGCCAGGAGTACGAAGCCAAGCTCAAGGAAGCGCAGCAGGTCGCGACAGAGATGTCGCGCACCATCAAACCGGTGGTGTGGAAATCGGCACGTTAGAACGTGGGGACGAAACAATGTAGGGGCGCAGCATGCTGCGCCCCTACTCGTTCGTGCCCAGAATTTCGATGTTAGCGATTCAGCAACGCGCTGACGCCGATCCCGACTCCCCAATTGCCGTTGAAACTGATGAGGTAGGACTTGTTCGCAGAATTCGGCATGAAATCCGCGTGTCCGTCCAGCCGTACGGCGAGCAGCTTGCCGAACCGATGCCGTACGCCGACCTGTCCAGCAACGCCACTGTCGTTCGCCTTGTAGGTCCCGGTGTACGTGTTCCGCACGTATCCGATCCCCGCAAAGATCTCGGCGCGACTCGTGGGCGGCACGTCATAGACGAGCCACACATGCAGCGGCTGATGGGTGGCGCCGTTCTTCGAGGCGTGGGCGACGTCCACCTCGATCGACAGGAACGAGAACGGGTTCGCACCAACCCGTCCACCGAATCCGAGCGCATTGCCAACAGGCAGGGAGTTGTCGGCGTTGAGATAGGCAGCGAACGCGCCGATTTCGAACGAGCCTCGCTTTTGGGCTCGCGCGGGCAATGCGGCGGTACACGCTGCTCCGACGACGACCACTAGGACGCGGAACGTCATGACGGCCCCCTTTTGGGGTAGGTGACTGGGGTCAGAATCTGATGCGCGGGGCGAAAGGGCGGTAGGCCGCAAATCGGCCCGGGACGCGTCGGCAACGCGGGCGGATTGGTTTGGGAATAGCAGGGGTGGGATTCGAACCCACGACCCCGGCATTATGAGTGCCGTGCTCTCACCAGGCTGAGCTACCCTGCCCTGCCTCTTCGCTAGTTAACGCCAACCCTTCCCTGTACCGAGGCAATCAACTTGGCCGAATCGTAGCCGACGCCGTCCTTAAAAACAATCGTGGGGCTGCGAATCACCGACGGATCGGCGGTCAGGTCGCCGTGCAGCACCACCAAGTCAGCCAGCTTCCCGGTCTCGACAGTCCCGAGTGTCTGCTGCACCCCCAGGATCTTCGCGCCGTTCGCGGTCATGATCTGAATCGCCTGCGCGGGCGCGAACCCCGCTTCGATGAACAGCTCGTAGTTGCGCTGATCGCCGAATCCCGCGAGCGCGCCGCCGATGCCCGTCGGGTCCACGCCGGCCGCCAACAGGCCGCCGGCGTCGACGAACGCCCGCTCGAACGCCATCGCGTTCTTGAACGCCGGCTGAGAGACCCAGCCGCTGGCGCTCGTGTCGATCTGCTGGCGCATCTTCATGTAGCTGTCGCGCACTTCCGGATCCATCGCCTGCAGCACCCGCTCGTCCTTGGTCGGACGTTTGGCCACGAACGGCTCGTACACGGCCAGGGTCGACGTCATGGAAACGTGGTGCTGGACGAGCGAGCGAATCGTAGCCTGCCCGGCATCGCCTTTGGGATCGGACGCGCTGATCTGCGTCATCAGATTGACGGGACACACGTCGGCCTGCTTGCCCGTCGTGAAATCGGATGCGGTGAGCATGCCGTGCTCGAGATTGTCGATGCCGAGCCCAACCGCTTCCTGGAAACTCACCGAGCACAGGTGGCCGGTGACTCTGATACCGCGCTTGTGCGCTTCCTGAATGGCGGCGCCCAGCTCGGCGCGGCGGATGTCGGTGTAGGCCTTGATCCACGTCGCGCCCTCGGCCGCCCAATAGGCGACGAAGCGGCGGGCGGCTTCTGGAGAGTTCAGGATCGCCATCGCGCCGCCGCCGTGTTCACCGGTGATGTACGGCGCGGTCAGGTGGATGCGCGGCCCCGGGGAAAGGCCGTGGTCGATCGCGTCCTTCAAGTTGATCTCGGCGTACGGCGCTCGACTTCCCGTCGTGCGGATCGTGGTGACGCCTGAGCCCAGATAGAGACGCGGTCCCGTATACCCCATCTGCACCGCCCGACCGCCGGCGGCGGTATAGAACAGATGGTCGTGCATGCCGATGAGACCGGGGATGACGGTCGAACCGCTCATGTCCATGACGCGCGCGCCGGCCGGGACCTGCACCGACGCCGCCGGACCCACCGCCGCGATCCGGCCGGCGCGAATGACGATTGTCTGATCGGTCTTCGGTGCGGCGCCCGTTCCATCCACGAGCAGGACATGCGTCAACGCGAGCAACGACGTATCGACGGCGACGTATTCGCGCACCTGCGCCGCGAGAGAATCAGGACGTTGTGCGGCGAGCGCGAGCAGGAGGGTGAGCGCGTACATGAAGTCTCCTCGCTAATCCACGGTGAAGTGCATCATCATCCCGGCCGAGAGATGCTCCGCGATATGGCAGTGCAGCATCCACTCCCCGGGGTTCCGAGTGTCGAGCAAAATATCCACCACCGCACCGGCAGGCACCAGCACGGTGTCTTTCCACGCCAGGTCTTCGTTGGGCACACCGTTCACCGCCAGCACGAGAAAGCGCTGGCCGTGCAGGTGAATCGGATGTTGCATCCCGTGAAACGCGCGGCGCTCATTGACGAAACGCAGCTTCACCGGATCGCCGCGATGGAAGTGCCAGACGATATCCATGTTCTCGCGGCCGGTTGCCGCGTCCTTCAAGACCCAGCGCACCTGCCGGCCGGTGGACGCCCAGTTCATCATCGGCATCGTCCCGCCCCATTCGACGGGCGCAAAGTAAATGGAGTCGAGCTGCATCAGGCGCTCCGTCACGAACGGCAAGCCGTGAGTCTGGAGCGTGAGCACCAGCGTCTGGTCCGGAGCCTTGTCCAGGAAACGCCGGTAGGGCTCGAGCCCGCGCGTCGTCGCGCGGTCACGTCGTAGCGTGGCGAAGCTCGCGCGGAAATCGTTGCGGACAGGTTTTGAGGACACCGAGACCACGCCGAGCGTATCGACGAGCGGGAAGAACCGTCCGAACAGGTGGTCCAGCCCGCGGACTCGATTCACCAGCGCTACCGCGCCCGCCCGGTCGAATCGCACGTGCACCACGTAGCGCTCGGCGGGGCCGATCACGACGCTCTCCACCCACGCCTCGTGCTCGAACGGCCCCGCATCGCTCGCCACGACCTTCATGCGCGCACCGGGGAACGACACATTCAGCGTGCGTGTGTTCGACGCGTTTGTCAGATAAAAGCGCACGACTTCACCGCGGCGGACAGCGAGCCGATAGCCTGGCTTACCGTTCACGAGAAACACGTTCCCAAACCGCCCCATCAGCGCGTGGGTCGGGGATTCCTGCCCCCACGGAATCAGGCCTGAATCGCCGACCAGAATATCCTGCAGCATCAGGATCTGTTCGCGATTGGCATGGATCGTCGCACCGGGCTGCCGTACGAGAATGTTGCCGTACAGGCCGAGCGCTTGTTGGATGTCTTCGCGAACGTGTGGATGGTACCAGTAAATCCCCGCATCTGGGAACCGCACTTTGTATGTGAACGCGTCGCGTACCCCTTCGACTCCGTCGAACGCGTTCTCGAGCCGTATGCCATGCCAATGAATGCTCGTCGAGTCTGAAAGCCGATTCCTGAACCGCACCATGATCTCGGATCCACGCGAGACTTCGATGAGTGGTCCCGGATACTGCCCGTTGTAGCCGTACATCGTGTAGGTCTGTCCATTGATCGTGCGGCGGACGAGTTCGGCATCGAGATCGATGATGTCACCGTCCTGAAGACGAAGCACCTCGTTCGAGTCTGCGGTGGGAAGGGGCGCGTCCGTCGCGGGAAGAAAGGGAGTCACCTCGGGTCGGAGCGCCATTTCCGACGGCAGCATCGTGACTCCAGGAGGCGTCGGCACCATGGGCCAGCCGGAGTGCTCGTGCTCGCCATGATCCGTCGCGTCCGCGGACCGCGCCGCTCCCAGCGAGAATTCGAGCAAATCGGGCGGGAATGGCCGCGTGCTCGGCGATTGACCGCGCAGAATTATTCTGCCGTGCGGCTCCCGCACACGGGCGCTGCGCTCCGACGAGATGAGAAAGTTGAACTTGTCGAGCTCGATCGCGCGCAGCTGTACACGCCCGTTCTCTACTTCACCGAGCTTGATGAGCGTATCCATCTGCGGCGTCGCAGCCCAGGCGATGTAAGTGCCCCCCCTGCTTCCCCCGCCTCCCCCGGTGGGCGGGAGGCCGGTGAGAAATACGATGGGGATGAATCGCGAATGGCCATCGGCCGTGACGGCGACGGTAAAGGGACCCGGCGGGATGGCAAGCTCGACGCGTCCCGATGCTCCCCCAACGCCCGGGGCCGGCACGAGCTCGATGCAATACAGATCGTGACTAGGGCCGACCGGCGTGGCCGGGTCGCACGGCCGCACCGCTCCGCTCTGCGCCTGACTGATCCCCGCCGAGAGAGCGAGGAGTGCTAGTGCTTCGAGCGCCTTGGCAATCCGACGCCTCCCCACCACTCGGGCGCGGCGTGGCCCGGCGCCAAGGCTCGACTATTGAGTGTGGTCGTGGTATCCACGGAGAACGTGTACGCACCAGTCTGCCCCGCCGCGCTGGTGCCAATGATCACGTCGTAGATGTTCGAGGTGTCCACTTTGAACCGGATGAACGCGTTCGGGTTACCCGCGGAGCTGTCGTCGTTCGACGCCACCAGGTGGCGGACATAGCTGCTCTCCGGGACGACCTTATACAACGCGAGCGACGGATTGATCGCCGCAGACCGCTCCGCGATCGACACCACGCTGCCGGCGTACAAGGCGATGCGGGCGACGTCATAGTAGTGCGGCGACGCGGAGGAATCGGCGCAATCGGACAACGTGATCGAGTCGGACACCGTGACGCCCCGCATCACCCAGACCTGCCGGCATCCATTCATCGCGGCGGGGCGAGTCGCCGCCAGCAACGAGTACGCGCCGGTCGTGAATCGGCTGTACGAGCTTGCGCCGATGATGTAATTGCCACCCGGAAGAATCATGTCGATCTGCGCGTTCTGTGCTTGTCCGAGGATACTATCGTCATCGAACGCGACGAACGGACCAGCCGCGCTCCAGAAATCGAGCCACGAGTCAAATGTGGCGTGCATCGAGATCCGGATGCTCTGCTGTCCCGTCGGAAGGCTGAGTCCGTGAAAGTCGTAGTAAAAGCCAAGATTGCCGCGGTTGCAGTCCGTGGTCGACAGGAACGCATTGACCGTCTGTCCCAACGTGTATGGCGCGAGATAGGTGCATGGATCGACGACCGTCGCGTGATAGACGACGTCAGCGACACCCGGCACGGCGGCGTGGATGTTGATACCCCCAATGAAGGTACCCAGCGTCGCGGTCGTCGCGGCGACGCCGTTCACGTCGGTGGTCGTTGTAGCGGGGGTGAACGACGCGGCGCCGCTGGGGATCACGCTCCACGTCACGTGCAGACCCTGAGCCGGCTGCCCGTTCGAGCCGAGGGCCACCAAGCTGAGAGGAAAGGCGAGCGCCGCGCCCGTCGGCCCGGACTGGCTGTCGCCGGCGACGCCGGTGACCGATGCCGCCTGCGGACCGGTCCCAGTGCTATCGCCACCGCACGCAGCTAATACGCTGAAGACGAGGACGGCGAGGACAAGAGTTTTCATGATGCCTCCTCTATTTGGGCACGACGCGGTAGAGTACCTCGCCGTCTCGGATCATGCCGAACTGCTCCCGCGCCACGCGCTCTTGCACCGCCGGATTGGTCTCCAGGTCGTGCGCCAACTTGGCCAGTGAATCGACCTCCATACGCAGCGCCGCCACTCTGGTACGCTCCTCGGCCAGCTGCCGCCGGATCGTGATCCAGTCGGCGGTGCCGTACTCGCCGCCCCACACCGCGAAGACGAGCAACCCCACGCCACCCGCGATACCGGCGATGCGGGTGCGTGTCATAAACCGTACAGATGGCGGCCGGGATAATGGGCCACGTCTCCGAGCTCCTCGGCGATGCGTAACAGCTGATTGTACTTCGCGACGCGCTCACTGCGCGAGGCGCTGCCGGTCTTGATCTGGCCGCCGCCGGTCGCCACCGCCAAATCCGCGATAAAAGTGTCTTCGGTCTCCCCCGAGCGGTGCGAGATCACCGAGCCGTAGCCATTGCCCCGCGCCAGCTCGATGCACTGCAGCGTCTCCGTGAGTGTGCCGATTTGGTTCACCTTGATGAGGATGGCGTTCGCGACGCTCTCTTCGATGCCCCGGGCCAGGCGCTCGACGTTGGTGCAGAAGAGATCGTCGCCCACAAGTTGTACCCGTTCCTGCAGACTTTCAGTGAGCTTTGCCCACCCCGTCCAGTCGTCTTCTGCCAGACCGTCCTCGATGGATACGATCGGATAGCGATCGATCCATCCTTTATATAGCGCAATCATCTCCTCGGCGGTCTTTTGGCCACCCTTGCTCTTCTTGAACGTGTACGTCCCGTCCGCATAGAGCTCTGACGCGGCCACGTCGAGCGCAATGGCGATGTCCTTCCCCGCCTCGAAGCCCGCCGCCTCGATCGCGGCCATGATCGCTTCCAGCGCCGCCTCGTCGTTCGGCAGGTCCGGCGCAAAGCCTCCCTCGTCCCCCACTGCCGTCGAGAGCCCCCGCTTGGCCAGGACTTTTTTCAGCGCATGGAACACCTCCACCCCCATGCGCAGGCCTTCCGGGAACGTCTCGGCGCCGATCGGCACGACCATGAATTCCTGGGAGTCCACGGTATTCGCCGCATGCGCGCCACCGTTCAGAATGTTCATCATCGGCACCGGCAGCACGTGGGCAACGGGACCGCCCAGGTAGCGATACAGCGGCAGGCCGGCATCCTGCGCGGCTGCGCGGGCGACCGCGAGCGAGACGGAGAGAATGGCATTCGCGCCGAGGTGGCCTTTGTTCGGCGTGCCGTCGAGATCGAGCATGGCGTAGTCGATCGCGATCTGATCCTCGGCCGACAGACCTTCGAGGCGCGGGCCGATGACTTCGTTGACGTTCTTCACTGCTTCGAGCACGCCTTTGCCGCCGAAGCGTTTGTTGTCGCCGTCACGCAGCTCGACCGCCTCGTGCTCGCCCGTCGACGCGCCGCTGGGAACTGCCGCCGTGCCGCTCGCGCCGCTCGCCAGGGTGACGTCGGTCTCGACCGTGGGATTGCCCCGGCTGTCGAGAATCTCCCGCGCGTGGACTGAGATGACCGTGCTCATTGTGGAACCAACCCTACCGCGCCTTTGACTGAAGGGCAACCATTGCGGCCCGCACTTCGTCCCGCAGCCGCTCGCGATCTTCCGGACGCAGCCCGGTCGTGGAAATGGGAGGCGCGACGAGCAGCTGGATGGGACGGGGACGAAGCCGCCAGGCACCCTTCGGCAGAATCTCAAACGTGTGGTGGACGTAGACGGGAACGACAGGAACTTGAGCGGCGATCGCGAGGCCGAACGGCGCATTCTTGAAGGGCAACAGCTCGCCGGTGCGGCTGCGCGTCCCTTCCGGAAAAACGACGATGGAGGAGGTGCCCCGCTGAATCATGCGCGCCGCCTCATCGTACGCCGCGAACGCTTTCTTGTGGGCCGCCCGATCGATCGGAATGTGGCCTACGGCGCGCATGGCTCGGCTAAGCAGCGGGATCTTGAAGAGCTCCTGCTTGGCTACGAAGCGCAGCGATCCAGGCAACGTCGCAAACAGCGCCCAGATGTCGAACATCGAAGAGTGATTCGAGGCGTAGATCACCGGCCGGTCGCGCGGGATGTTCTCGAGGCCCTCGGCGACCACCGGCGTCCCCGCCGCCCGGAGAATATCCCGGGCCCAGTCCGTGCCGGCCCAGTCGTACACTCCGCCGACCCGGTTGCGCACGCGAAACAGTCCGGCCACGACGGCAACAGTTGCATGGACGATTGTTGTGGCTGCGAGGACTGCGTAGTACCAGAGGGTGCGGACACTCACGCGAAGTGATCGTATCCTGCAGGCAACGAGACCGGTTGGTTGTGGTCGAGCAGCCGCACGCCACCCCGACGTCCGCCTGCTCCGCGCAGGCAGGAGCCGATCCGACTCAGCTGTAGACCGGTGTGTGAGCGGAACGCGGACACGCTGGCATCACCGAAGGTCGGCGGCATCGTGCATAGTAACTCGAATTCTTCCCCGCTGGCGACCGCTGCCATCGCGTCGACATCCTCCCAGCGTGGGATCTGTTCGAGGTTGATCTCGATGCCCACTTCCGACGCGGCGGCGAGATGTTGCGCGTCGGCGACGAGACCATCCGAGATGTCGATCATCGAGCTGGCGCCGTGACCGGCCAGCCAGCGGCCGGCTTGGATGCGCGGCTCGGGACAGGCGTAGCGGTTGCGCAACGCGGTGGACATGGACTTGCCGGCGCGAAACTGCTCGAGCGCCAGCGCGGCACCTCCCAAATACCCGGTGACCCAGAGGCCGTCGCCTTCGCGCGCACCGGAGCGGCGCACCGGCCGCTCGACCTCGCCGATGACGCACACATCGACGATGTATTGCTCCGAGCGCGTCAAATCCCCGCCCAGCACTCTCGCTTCGAGATTGTGCGCCATCGTCGCGACGCCCGCCATGATGTCGGCCGCGGCATCGGTCCCCTTCGTGCCGTCCGGCGGGACGCCGAGCGACACGAGCACACCCAAAGGCGTTGCCCCCTCAGCTGCAAGATCCGACATGGCGGAGCCGGCAGCGCGAAAACCGATCTCTTTGAAATCGAGCCAATCGGTGCGGAAATGCACGTCCTCGAGCGAATTGTCGATGCTGATCGCCAGCGTCGTCGACCCCAGCGGGATCAGCGCGCAGTCGTCGCCGAGATCCGAGACATCGCCCGTGATCTCAGCGATGCGCGCCAGGATGCCGCGGACGCGATCGAACTCTTTGCCGGGACCAAGATTCATAGGATGCCATGTATTACAGCACGTCAGGGGCTTCAAGTTCCGCGAGCACCGGAGGTCGCGCTGGCTTCACGTCTCTCCACGCCCGCCACACATCTGGGAGGGCGGCGAGCACGTCGGCCGGGCGCAGGCTGCGCGCGGTCCACTGCTGCGCCCCCTGCTCCGCGGCTCGACCCAGGGCATGCGCGCCGAGCGCGGCGGCCTCGGCGGGCGCCGTCCCACGCGCTAGGAATGCGCCGATGAATCCCGCGAGTAGATCCCCGCTGCCGCCGGTCGCGAGGCCGGGGTTGCCGCTCGCGACGACATGCTCGGGCCCGCGGAGATCCGCGATGACGGTAGGAACACCCTTCAGGAGAACGGTGCACTTGAGCTTCGTCGCGGCGCGCGCCGCCGCCGACCAGCGATCGTTCGCCGCTTCGTCCGCCAATGCGTCGCCGGCGAGCGCGCGGAACTCGCCGAGATGTGGCGTGCAGACAAGTGAACGATTGCCCCCCCCCGTCGGCACGTAGCCACGAAGGTAGTGCAGCGCGTCGGCATCGAGAACCGTGGGCACCGGTTTGCGCGCGAGCACCTGGGCGACAAATTGCTCGCGGACATCCACCCGTCCCAAGCCCGGGCCGAGCACCACCGCATCCGCCCAATCGATGGCTTCGGCGACGCCGGCCTCGAGCGTCTCGCCCAGCGCGGACTCGACGGTCAGGACATCGGGAAGGCTCGCCTGCGCGGCGGCGATCGTCTCCCGCGCCGCGACGAGCTTTACTAACCCAGCACCGGCGGCAAGGGCGGCACGGGCGGCATGGAGGGCCGCACCGCTCATCCCGTCCGCACCGCCCACGACACAGACTCGACCCCGATCGCCTTTGTGCATCTGCGGCGCGAGCCGCGGCAGCCGCGCTGCCGCCCACGTGTCGGTGACGAGCAGGGGCCACGCCGTGTCGGGCGGCGGGAATCCGATGTCCACGACGACCACCTTGCCGCACCATTCGCGCGCGAGCAGATGGCCGCGCCGTGGCCCACCGAACGTCACCGTGATGCGCGCATGCACGGGACCGTGCGCTTCGCCGCTGGTGAGATCGAGACCAGTCGGCCCATCCACCGCCAAAATCGGCGCACCGTAAGCAGCTAAACGCTCGGCAAGTGCGAGAACTTCGCCCTTCGCGGGACCGGCGGCGCCCGTACCCAGCAGCGCGTCCACGGCGACGCTGGCCTTGGGCCACGCTTCTTCGCGCCCCAACTCACGCACGCCGTCGAGGCGCGCAAGCGCGCGATTGTCGATTGCGTCGTCCGTCTTGGGATCGACCGCAGCGACCCAGACGGGAATGCCGGCGGCGTGCAACGCGCGCGCGATCACCCAGCCGTCACCGCCGTTATTTCCGGCCCCCGCCGCGACGAGCACACCGCCCCCGCCCGTGATTGCATCGGGCAGCTCGGCGACCAGCACCTGGACGGTGGCGCGCCCCGCGGTCTCCATCAGCACGCGGCTCGGCACGCGGTACTGGGTGCGCGCCGCCGTGTCCCATGCCGCTGCTTCGCTCGCCGAGAGCACTGGAATCGGATTCACGGAATCACCACCCCCGCATATCCCACGACCTGCGCATTGTCGCCGGAGACCCAACCAGAGTGGCGATAGTCTACCACCTCGGCTCGCGTCGCGCCCAGCGCTTTGGCGGCGGCGATGACGACGGCCGCCGGCCCGCGCCCGCACATCGAGATCCGCTCGCGCTTGCAGCGCGCGAGCAGCTCCGCGCCGTCCAGCGCGCGGATGGCGTCGAGGGCCTGGGCATCCTTCTGCTCCGAGACGAGCGCGGGCTCATAGTGATTCAGGTCGCTGGAGGCGAGCAGCAACACAGGCTCCCCTGCCGCCGTGACCAACCGGGCGAGCATCTCCCCCAGCAGGCGCGCGGAGTCCCAGGCGTCCCACGCAATCACGAGCGGCACGATGCGCACATCGGCACGGAGCAGCTGGAGAAACGGCAGCTCGACTTCGACCGCGTGCTCGGCCCGATGGGCGTCGTGGTCCACACCCACGACGCCGCGGGAGACCTCGAGGAGCGCCTCCGCCATTTCCGCATCGATCGGGACATCGCCGAGAGGCGTGCGAAACGCGCCAGCCTCCCAGAGGGAGACTCCTCCCGCGACTTCGCACACACCGGTATGGTTGGGCGCAAGGATGATGACGATGCCGGGAATGGTGACGCGCGCGAAGGTTTTCGCGGCGGGCCGGCCGGAATAGATGTAGCCGGCATGCGGGACGATGATAGCCCGAGCGGCGACGGCATTTATGCGAGCGTCGGCGAGCAGAGTCGCGACTGTCGCTCGCAGTTCCACGGGATCAGCGGGATAGAACCGTCCGCTGACTGCGGGGGGCCGGACCACTATCCCGAAGAGGAGACTCCGGGCCAGCGATAGCCGGCTCCCGCCTTGAAGACCTGGGCGAAATCATACACGCGCTCGAAGTCCTCGAGGCGATCGGTGGGCTGGCGCGCCAGCAACCCCACATCGATCAGCATGAAGACGATCTGCCCAAAGTCCTCAGTGGCGTGGATGCCCCAATGCGTCAGCACGGCCGACGCCAGCATGCCGAATTGCTCCAGCGCAAAGTCGCGGCACGCCCACGCCAGCTCGCCACCGCTCAAGTGGCGGCGCGCGGGCAGGCGCGTCTGCGCGAATTCCAGCGCCGCGAGCACGAAGACGTAGGCGCGCTCGTTGTACTTACCGTCGCGGCGGCGGATCTCCGCAAGCGCGGCTTCGAGAGTGGCGACCTCGCTCATCGCCGTACCTCGCCGGGAGGCGGCGGCGCGGGGGGCAGCGGCGTGGCCGTCACCACGCGGATCCCTCCCGAGCGGCGTTCCGTGCGCTCCTCGGCAGGCGGCACGTCGAGCAGCGCCAATGCGAGCACATCGTCAATCGTCTCCACGAGCTTGATATCAAGCAACTTCCGCACCTCTTCAGGCAAGTCAATAAGGTCGTTCTTATTGCGCTCGGGAACCAGCACCGACGTGACTCCAGCCCGCGCCGCAGCCGACAGCTTCTCCTTCAGACCGCCAATGGGGAGCACCCTGCCCCGCAGCGTCAGCTCGCCGGTCATGGCGACGTCGTGGCGCGCCGGCCGGCGGCACAAAAGCGAGGCGAGCGCCGCCGCGATGGTGATGCCGGCCGAGGGTCCATCCTTGGGCACGCCACCGGCCGGGACGTGCAGGTGCACATCGGACTGCGTGAACGCGTCGAGCGGGATGCCGAGCGCGCCGGCGCGGGCCCGCAGCAGGCTCCACGCCGCCTGGGCCGATTCCTTCATGACGTCGCCGAGCTGGCCGGTCAGCGTGATCTGGCCCTTGCCCGGCATCCGGATCGCCTCGATGAACATGATGTCCCCGCCCACCGGCGTCCACGCGAGCCCGGTCGCCACCCCGATCTCCGGCGCTCGACCCGCGACCTCGCTCTGCACCTTCGGTTGGCCGGCGTATTTCTCGAGGTTCTTCGACGACACCCGCACCATCGTTGACTTCCCTTCGACAACCTCCAGCGCGGCTTTTCGCAGCACGCCCTGGATTTCGCGCTCGAGCTGCCGGACGCCCGCTTCGCGCGTGTACTCGCCGATCAACCGCTCGAGAGCGCCATCCGCGAGGTGGGCGCGTTCGGCCTCCTTGCCCTTGCCCAAACCCGTCTCTTTCATCTGGCGCGGCAACAGGTAGCGCTTGGCGATCTGCAGCTTCTCCGACGGCGTATAGCCAACGAGCGTCAGCTGCTCCATGCGGTCGAGCAACGGATCGGGGATCGGCATCGTGCTGTTCGCCGTCGCGATGAACATCACCGCCGAAAGATCGAACGGCACCTCGAGATAGTGATCCACGAACGTCGAGTTCTGGGCGGGATCCAGCACCTCGAGCAGCGCGGCGGTCGGATCGCCGCGGACGTCGGCCCCCATCTTGTCGACTTCGTCGAGCATCAATACCGGACTGCGGGTCTCGCAACGCTGCAGCGCGTGGATGATGCGGCCGGGGATCGCCCCGACGTAGGTGCGGCGGTGGCCGCGAATCTCGGCCTCATCGCGGACGCCACCGAGCGACACGCGCGTGAATTTGCGGCCCAGCGCCTCGGAAATGCTTTGGCCCAGCGACGTCTTGCCCACACCGGGGGGGCCCACAAAGCACAGGATCGAGCCCTTCGCGTCGGGATTCAGCGTCCGGACGGCGAGGTACTCGAGAATCCGCTCCTTCACCGTCTTCAGGTCGTAGTGATCGCGGTCGAGGATTTCGCGCGCCGCCTTGAGGTCGAGCCGATCCTGGGTCACGCGGCTCCACGGCAGCGCGGCAAAGACGTCGAGGTAGGTGCGCGCCACCTGGTATTCGGCGGACTGCGGCGACATCTGCCGCAGGCGCTTGAGCTCTCGGTCGGAGACCTTTTTCGCTTCCGCCGAGAGCTGCGCGTCTTCGAGACGCTTGGCCAGCTCTTCGAGTTCGTCGTCGCCCTCGCCTTCGCCCAGCTCCTGACGGATCACCTGCAGCTGCTCGCGGAGCACGTATTCGCGCTGATTCTGATCGAGCCGCGTCTTCACCTTTTCCTGGATCTGCGTGCCGACCTCCAGGACTTGCAGCTCCTGCACCAGGAACTCGCCCAGGCGCTCGAGCCGGCGCGTCACGTCGTCGATCGCGAGCAGCTCGGCTTTCGCCGGCAGGGCGAGATCGAGGTTGGCGGCGATGAAGTCCGCGAGTTTCCCCGCTTCGGTGATGCCGGCGAGCACCTCGTGCAGCTCGGCGCCGAGGTAGGGCGCGATGTCGATCACGCGCGAGAATTGGGCGACGACGGTGCGCTTGAGCGCCTCCGTGCGCGAGTCCTCGAGCACGTTCTCCTGCAGCGGCTCGGCCTCCGCCATCAGCCATTTCTCGCCTTGCGTGATGTCCTTCAAGCGGGCACGCTCCAGTCCCTGCACCATGACGCGCACCGAGCCGTCGCCCAGCTTGAGCATCCGCACGATCGTGCCGAGCGTCCCGACGTCGTAGAGCTGGTGCGGCAGCGTATTCATCACGGCGCCCTCGGGCGGCTCCATCCCGCCCATCGATTTCACGACGCCGAGCAATACGCGCTTCTCGCCCTGGATGATCTCGTCGATCAACTGGACTGCTTTGGGATCTGTGAGGGCCAACGGTATGACGACGTGGGGATAGACGACGAGCTGGCCCAGGGGAAGGACCGGCAGGCGTTCCATTAAGTCACTCGCACCGACTGCGCGCCCGACGAGCGCGGCGGTTGCTTGGCGAGCCGGATCTCGAGAAAGCCGTGCTCGTAGGTGGCGCGGATCGACGCGGGATCGACGACGACGGGCAGCCGGAAGCGGCGCTCGAACGGCCCGATCTGCACTTCCATCGCGTGATAGTGCCGCCTGCCCTGCTGCCGGGGGATGCGCTCCCCCGCAATCTTCAGAATCCCGTCGTTCAGCTCGACGCTGAAGTCGTCGGCCACCATCCCGGCGATGTCCATGTGGACGATGAGCTCTTCGTCGGTTTCGTACACGTCGGTGCGCGGCTTCCATTTGGGAGACGCGACAAAGCCGACGGGGCGGCCGTGGGCGACCTCATTGAAATAGACGTCGAGCTCGTCGGCGAGGTGAACCGTGAGAGAACCCGACCCGCGGGACGGACGATTGGGAAGACCGCTATCTGCCATGCGCGACTAAGATAATGCGCCACAGCGCGGGGCGCGTGGGCCCTAGGTCACCGATTTTCGGCCTTATTTCAGGTACTTCGTCCAGATCAGCACCACGCCGCAGCCGGTAGCCACCTGCTGATATTGCACCGGGGCGCTGGAGGCGCGCGGATACATCTCGACCCCCACGAGATCCTTCGGGCTGTAGACGTGCAGCTGATCCCAATCCGACAGGAAGCCGTCGATATAGAGCGTCGCGCGACACCACCCCCGCCCGCCGAGCCCGGGATTCGGGAGCAGGGCGATGAAGTCGGTGTTGCCCTGCCCGCGAACCAGCTGAATCGACGGCATTGAGCTGAGGACGGAACGCATCGACGCCATTCCCGCGATTTCCGCCTCCCCCCGGGAGTAGCCGAGCCCGCTGCCGGCGCGGCGGCGCTCCTCGAAATCACTCAACAGGCGCGACGCCAGCCCGACCACGCGCACCGGTGCGAGCGTGACAGGAAGGGGACCCAGCGTCACGTCGAGCCAGGTGGTATCGCCCGGGCGCACGTCCACCGCTTCGCCACGTGGTGCGCGGCCGATCGCCTGCACGTTCACCCACTGAGTCCCCGGCGCGACGCCGCGAATGACGAAGGTGCCGTTGTCGTCGATCATCGTGCTCGCGCCTTCGCGTACGGAGACGCGCCCCCCCCACACCGCCGTCTGTTCGATCGTGATTGCCTGCCCGCGCAGCACGCCGGTCTGGCGCGCGGGCGCGAGCCCCACCATCAGGTCCTGGCGCCCGACTCCGCGCGCGCCGAGCTGCACGTCGATCAATCCCGACGAATCCCGCTGCGCGTACGCACGCAGTGCGATCTTCATGTCGCTCGCGACCCCACACGCGTAATACGCGCCGGTCGTGTCGGTTTTCGCGGTGAGCGCGCGCGGCTGGGTCATCACGTTGATCGGATCGGTCTGTACGATGCGCAGCCATTGGAGCAATACGCCGGCGCCGGCGAGGTGATCCTGCGTCTTGGCGTCCTGGACGACACCGAAGATCAGACCGCTGTCGGCCCGGGTTATCAGCTCCTGGCCGCAGTGGCGCCGCCACAACGTGGCGAGCGACGGCGTCGCGACGCTCAACGGCGTCGAGCTCCCGCCGATGCTCACCGGAACTGCGAGCGTGAAGAGGCCGGCGGAATCGAGGCCGGGATGCCAGACGATCAACGTGTAACGGCCCGGCGCGATGCGGTCGAAATGGAAGCGACCGCCGGAATCGGTCTGGACGTGCTGCTCGCTGCCGCGCACCCGGACATCGGCGCCGCGGAGCGGAGCGTGCAACAGGCTGTCGTAGACCACGCCTTCGACGGAACGCTGGCCCGCGGCGACCTGCGGGACGAGCAACAGCAGGAACGACAGACGCATGACGCCCACAATACTTCGGGATTGCGCAGTGAGAAAGGGACGGCTACGACCTGTAGCGCACGGCTTTCGCACACGCTAGCATAGCGATATGCGCTCCCTACCATACGTCTCACTGATCACTCTCAGCGTCTTGGGGGCCTGCGAAAAACGCGCCCCGAAGGCCGCTGGCGTACCTGACTTCCACAACCCCGCCGATCCCGGCTTTGCCCAACAGGCGCCGGACAGTTTCCGCGCGCGGTTCTCGACGACGAAAGGCGACTTCGTCATTGTCGTGCATCGCGCCTGGGCGCCGCACGGCGCCGATCGTTTCTACAACCTGGTGCGCTCCGGGTTCTACGACGGGGTGCGCTTCTTTCGCGTGATCCCCGGCTTCATGGCACAGTTCGGTATCCACGGCGACACCGGCGTGACGGCGGCGTGGCGGGTGCGGGCGATCCCCGACGATCCGGTGCGGGGCAGCAACACGCGCGGCATCGTGACGTACGCGACCGCGGGGCCGGGCACGCGCACGACCCAGATCTTCATCAATTACCGCGACAACAACCGGCTCGACGCGAGTGGGTTTGCGCCCTTCGGTCAGGTCGTCGAGGGGATGGAAGTCGTGGACGCGCTGTACGGCGGGTACGGCGAAGGCGCGCCGAATGGGCGCGGCCCGGATCAGTTTCGGCTCAATGTCGAAGGGGAGAAGTACATCACTCGGCAGTTCCCCAAGCTCGACAAGATCAAAAAAGCTACGGTCGAGTAATCTGCCGGAGCCGGCCCTGCGCCTCGCCGTTCGTCGAGTCGCGGCGCACGGCTTCCCGGAAGGCCGCGATCGCGGCCGCCGTGTCGCCTTTCATCAGATGGATGTTGCCGCGGAACGTGGCGAGGTTCGCCGACGTCGGGAACTGTTCCTCGTTGAGCCGCAGGATCGCGAAGGCCGCGTCGAATTTTCCCGCGCGCCCGAGGCGGAACGCCGCGATGTCCAGCGTCGGCTCGCCGAAATCGTAGGCCGCCCGCCCGTAGTAGCGCTCGCGTAGCGCGCGGTAGGCGCGCGTCGCGGAGTCGATACCCGCCGTCTGCGCCGTCTCCTGAATCAGCTGCTCGAGCGGCATCGGCCGGCTGACGCCGCGGTGGCACGTATTGCACGTCACCTCGACGTGGCTGGTCATCT
>DATGVC010000193.1:0-16170 GCA_035300745.1 Gemmatimonadales bacterium
GGGGGAGGGGGGGGCAGATGGCACGTCACGAGCATCCACGCCGATCTGATTCCCCTGAATTCAGTGCCCGAGCTGCCGCGGTTCGCGCAGCGGCTCAACGCCGCGCACCAGGCGGCGCGCCTCTGGGCCGGCTCACCGCTCGGGTCGGCGGGTCCGGGGTTCGATGCGCGGTACGCGCGCGCGCAGGATACGCCGCTGCTCGATTTCATCAACGAGGTGCAGCGCCGCCGCGCGGGGGCGCAGCTGTCGGCAGCCGCAGCCTTCGACGTCCAGCCGGGATTGCCCGAGGGCGACGTGCATCAGCGAGACGTCGCGGGGATCTATCCGTACGAGAACACGCTCCGCGCCGTGCGGATCTCGGGCCAACAGCTTCGCGAGTACCTCGAGCATGCCGCACGATACTTCCGCACCTACAAGCCGGGCCAGCCAATCATCAACGACAGCGTCGCGGGCTACAACTACGACGTCGTGAGCGGCGTGGTCTACAACGTCGATCTTTCCCGACCGGCGGGGCAGCGCATCCGGGGGCTCGCCTACGAAGGCCGCATCGTGCAGCCGACGGACAGCTTCACCATGGCGGTCAACAGTTATCGCCAGGCCGGCGGCGGCGGCTACTCGATGCTCGCGGGCGCGCGCGTCGTGTATGACAAGGGTGAAGACATCCGGGAGCTGTTGGTGGAAGAAATCCGCCGCGTCCGCACGATCCAGGCGGCGTCGTATCTGCGGCCGAGCTGGGCGATCATCCCCGATTCCGCGCGCGCCGCGGCGCGCGCCGCATTCGCGCCCGCGGCCGCGCCGGTCAGCCTCACCGACAGCACGCTGCTGCGTGTGCTCACCACCAGCGATCTCCATGGGCAACTCGAGCCGCGCGTGTGGGACTGGTCGCAGGGACGGCCGGTTGGCGGTGTGGCGGCGCTGAAGCCGTGGCTCGACAGCCTCGCCGGCGTCTGCGGCTGCGCATCGGTGCGGCTCGACGCCGGCGACGAAATGCAGGGAACGGCGTTCTCGAATGCCACGTTCGGGCGCGGGACGATCGACGCCATGAACACGCTCGGCATCGACGCGGCGGCGATCGGCAATCATGAGTTCGACTGGTCGGTGGACACGCTGCGCGCGCGCATGAGCCAAGCGAAGTACCCATTCCTCTCGGCGAACATCACGAACACGGCCGGAACCGCGCGGCCTGACTGGGCGACACCGTGGACGCTCGTGACGAAGAACGGTGTGAAGATCGCCGTGATCGGCCTGACGACGACGGAGACGCCGACGAGTACCGCCTCGCGCAACGTCCAGGGTCTCGCGTTCGGTGACGGCGCTCAGGCGATCAAGCGCTATCTGCCGGCGGCGCGGGCCGCTGCCGACTTCGTCATTGTCGTGGCGCACGTCGGCGCCGTCTGCGACTCGAGCACGGGCGAGGGCAACACCGCGGCCTGTCACGGCGAGATTCTCGACGTAGCCCGTCAACTGGATTCCGGGTCCGTCGATTTGATTGTCGCCGGTCACACGCACTTGCGGGTGAATACCGTCGCGCATGGCATCCCCCTCGTGGAGGCGCAGTCGAGTGGCCGCTCGATCGGCGTCGTGGACTTCGTGCGCGTCCGTGGCCGGCGCGAGGTGCGTGTCCAGCTCGTCACCCCGTATGCCGACCAGGTGAGAGCCGATGCGGCGTTGACGGACGCTCTGGGTCGCCAGCAGCAGGCGCTGCGCAACGTCACGGAGCGGGTTGTCGCGCGGCTCAGATTTCCGTTGAAGCGCGTCGGTAACGAGTACGGCCTCGGCCGGCTCATTGCGGACGCCCAGCGCGCGGCCGGCCGTGCGGACGTGGCCATCATGAACAACGGCGGCATCCGGGCCGATCTGCCTGAGGGCACGGTCACGTGGGGCCAGATCTATCAGGTGCAGCCGTTCCAAAACCGGTTGCTGCGGCTCAGGGTCAAGGGCTCGGTGCTGCAGGACGCCCTGGAGCAGTGCGTCTCGGGAGGGGGACAGGATCATCTTCCGGACTGTCACGTCGCCGGCGTCGAGGTGTGGTTTGACGGCCGTCAACCGCCCGGGAAACGCGTCGGCCGGATTCGATTAGACAACGGCAAAGGCCTCGACAAGGACGGTACCTATACGCTGGTCGTCAGTGACTTCATGGCTACGGGCGGCTCCGGATTCCGCATGCTGGTGGGCTCGCTGAAAGAAGACATCGACGCCGTCGATATCGACGCCCTGACCCGCTATCTGGGTGTGCTGCGCGCTCCCGTGGAGGCGCCTGACAGCGCGCGCTTCCATCGGACCGACCACTGATGCGGGTTTTCGTCAACGACAAGGCGGTCGACGTACCCCGCGGCGCGCGCGTGCGCGACGCGGTCGCCCAGGCGGACGACGGCCTAGCTCGGCTGCTCGACGATGCCGCGTATGTGACGGACGCCGCCGGCCGCACGATCGACGCCGGTGATGCCGTTGGAGAGGCCGGTTCCGTCTATCGCGTCGTCGTCTCCGCGCGACGCGAAGCCAAGCCCAAGCTGACCAAAGACGCGCTGCGGCGTTGGCCCAAGGCCGAGTTGCATGTACACCTCGATGGCGCGTTGCGGCCGGCCACGATGCTGGAGCTGGCGCGCGAGCAGGGCATTCGGCTGCCCGCCGACACGCCGGACGCACTCGCGAAAGCGATGCTCGTGCGCGACGCCAAGAACCTCGAGGAATACCTCCAGAAGTACGAGATCACGTTGTCGGTGCTCCAGACCGCGCAGGCGCTGGAGCGCGTCGCGTATGAATTCGTGCTCGACAAGGCGGCGGAGAACGTCCGGTACGTGGAGGTGCGCTACTCGCCGCTGCTGCATCGGCCCGCTCTGACGCTGGCCCAGGCGATCGAGGCGCCGCTGGCCGGGATCCGCCGCGCCGTCGCCGAGACGGGGACGCGCGTGGGTCTGATCGTCTGCGCGATGCGCACCCGGCCGCCGGCGGAGTCGGTGGAGTTGGCACGCGCCGCCGCCGACTATCGCGGGGCAGGGGTGACGGCGTTCGATCTTGCCGGCGCCGAGCGCGGTCATCCCGCCCGCGACCACCGCGCCGCCTTCGAGTACGCCGCGGCGCACGGCATGGCTTGCACCTGTCACGCCGGCGAGGGCGACGGACCGCATTCGATTCATCAGGCGTTGCACGAAGTCGGCGCGCAGCGGATCGGGCACGGCACGCGCCTGGCCGAGGATGCGGCGCTGCTCGAGGAAGTCATCGCGCGTAAGGTCCCGCTCGAGATGTGCCTGAGCAGCAACGTGCATACGCACGTGGTGACGTCGGTGGCGGAACACCCCTTTAGGCGCTATTTCCAGCAGGGTGTCGTCGTCACGCTCAATACCGACGGCCCCCTGACCGACGGCATCACCCTGACCGATGAGTACTTCCTGGCGCACGCCGTGCTGGGTCTCTCGCCCGACGACATGGCACGCGTGGTCCTCAACGCCTGCGAAAGCGCTTTTCTCCCGGAGTACGAGAAAGTCGCGCTGGTGTCGCGCGTGCAGAGCGAACTCGACGAACAAGGAGGAAAGCCTTGATGTCCTGGCGCCGAGTCGTCTTTGCGTTCACGGTGACGTTCGTCTGCGCGCTCGTCGTGTTTACGCTGCCACGCTTCGTGTTCAACACATTGCGCGGGGCGACCGTCCAGACCCCCGCGCAGGACACCAGCAAAGCTCAGGTGGTGGCGCCCGCGACCCCCGTTACGCCGGTCCCGCGCTCACTCGGCTCCCGGTTGACGGGCGTGTTTGGACTGATCGTGATCCTCGCCATTGGATTCGCCTTCTCGCGCAACCGGCGGGCGATCAGCTGGCGTGTCGTCGCCTGGGGTGTCGGGCTGCAGCTGCTGTTCGCGATCTTCGTGCTCCGCGTTCCCGTCGGGCAGAAGATTTTCAGTGCCCTCGGGGCGGTGGTCACAAAGATCCTGAGCTTCTCGTACGCCGGCTCGGAATTTGTCTTCGGCGAGATCGGCAAGCAGCACTCGAGCATCGGCGTCGTGTTCGCGTTTCAGATCATGCCCGCGATCATCTTCGTCTCCGCGCTGTTCGCCATTATGTACTACCTCGGCATCATGCAGATCGTCGTGAAGGCGTTCGCGGTGGCAATGAACAAAATCATGGGTGCGAGCGGCGCCGAGAGCCTCAACGTCGCGGCATCGATCTTCATGGGACAGACCGAGGCGCCGCTCACGATCCGCCCCTTCTTGCCGCGCATGACGCTCTCCGAATTGATGACCGTGATGACGGCGGGCATGGCGCATGTTTCGGGATCGATTATGGCGGCCTACATTGCATTCGGGATCGAGGCGCGCCACCTGCTCACCGCCGTGATCATGACGGCGCCGGGCACGATCATGATGGCCAAGATCCTCGAGCCCGAGACCCAGGTCCCCGAAACCCTGGGCGAAGTGAAGGTGGATATCCCGCGCACCGACGTGAACGTGCTCGACGCCGCCGCGCGCGGCACCGGTGAAGGTCTGCAACTCATGCTGAACGTGATCGCGATGCTCATCTCGTTCATCGCGCTCATCGCCTTGGTGAACGGACTGTTCGGCTGGATACACGGCTTCCTACCCTGGTTCCCCGTCAGCCTGCAGACCGTGCTCGGGTGGATCTTCCGCCCGATCGCGTGGATCATGGGCGTGCCGTGGCACGACAGCGGCACGATTGGCGCGTTGCTGGGCGAGCGTATGGTGATCAACGAGTTCATCGCGTACGCACACCTCGGACCGATGAAGGGCAGCCTCGATCCCGTCTCGTTCACCATCGCGACCTTCGCCCTGTGCGGCTTCGCGAATCTCAGCTCGGTGGGAATTCAGATCGGCGGCATCGGCGCGCTCGCGCCGGAGCGTAAGCACGATCTCGCGCGACTCGGATTCCGCGCGATGATCGCCGGCACGCTCGCGAACTTCCTCTCAGCGACGCTCGCGGGCATCCTCTTATGATGAAGGCCACCGAGGCGGTCGCCAAACGCCTCGGCAAGTTGAAACCCCGAGTCGCGATCGTCCTCGGCTCCGGCCTCGGTTTTCTCGCCGACGAAGTCGCCAATCCGATTCGTATTCCATACCACATGATCCCTGGGTTCCCAGAGCCCGGGGTCGCGGGCCACAAGGGAGAGCTGGTCGCCGGGACGCTCGAGGGCGTGCCGGTCATCGTGCAGGCCGGCCGCTTTCATTTGTACGAAGGGCATCCGGCTGCGGTCGCCGGCCTCCCGGCACGCGTATTTGCCGAGCTGGGCGTCGAGGCTCTGATCGTGACGAATGCGGCTGGCGGCGTACGCCGGACGTTCCCGGGTGGAACCCTGATGCTGATCGCCGACCACATCAATCTCATGTGGCGCAACCCGCTCATCGGCCAACCGGAGCCCGGCGAGCAGCGCTTTCCGATCATGCACGAGCCGTACGACGGTGAGCTGCGCGCGCTCGCCCGCACGGTCGCTCGCGAGGCCGGCATCCGCATGGAAGAGGGCGTCTACGTCGGCCTGCTCGGTCCCTCCTACGAGACCCCCGCCGAGGTCCGCATGCTCGAGCGGCTCGGCGCTGATGCCGTCGGGATGTCGACCGTGCCTGAAGTGCTGGTGGCTCGGTCTCGCGGAATGCGATGCCTGGGCTTTTCCATTATTACGAACCCCGGCGCCGGCATCACCGGAGAGGCGCTGTCGCACGAGGAGGTGCTGGCCGTGAGTGAGCAGGTTGCGCGACGTCTGTCCGTCGTGCTGAAAGGAGTGCTTAAGCGCCTCAAGTAGTCTCTTTGCAACCTTTTTCCCCCCCGCCCTGTCATACCAACCGACACCGCCGCGCGCTCGCCGTCAGCGTTCGCGACCGGGTTCACCGTTCACCTCAGCTCCCGGACGCCTATGACGACGACGCTCCAGCTGCTCCTCGCTCTGGCGGGAAGTCATCCGTCGCTTGTTGCCGTCGATTCTCCACCTCCGGCGCCTCCGGCGCCGCAGCAGGTCCGCGCCATCCGTTTGACGGGCGGGCAGGCGGTCACGATTGACGGGCTCTTGAGCGAGCCGCTGTGGCTGTCCGCCGAGCGGCTCACCGGCTTTACGCAGCGTGATCCCATGCAAGGGGCAGTGCCGACCGAGAGCACCGTCGTCTACGTCGCGTACGACGACGCGGCACTCTACATCGGCGCCCGGCTCTACGACTCGCATCCCGACTCGATCGTGGCGCGCCTGGCGCGCCGCGATCAGGGCACCAATTCCGACCGCTTCCAGGTCTACATCGACCCCTATCACGACAAGCGCAGCGGTTTCTATTTCGGAATTAATGCGGCCGGAACGCTGTATGACGGTACGCTCTTCAACGACGACTGGGACGACGACACCTGGGACGGCGTGTGGGAGGGCAAAGTCACCCGCGACGCCACCGGGTGGACCGCCGAGCTGCGGATCCCCTATTCGCAGCTGCGCTTCGTGCGCAAGAACGAGTACGTCTGGGGCATCAATTTCCGGCGTGACATCGCACGCAAGAACGAGTTCGACTACATCGCCTACACGCCCAGGGATGGCCGGGGCTTCGTGTCACGCTTTCCGGATCTCGTGGGGATCGAGCGCATCGAGCCGCCGCGGCGGCTGGAAATCATGCCGTACGCGACCACCCGCGCGGCGTTCACGCCGCACAGCTTGGGAAATCCCTTCAATGACGGATCGAAGTTCGATCCCGGGTTCGGCGCCGACGCGAAAATCGGCCTCGGCTCGAACCTGACTCTCAATGCCACCGTCAACCCTGATTTCGGCCAGGTCGAGGTCGACCCTGCAGTCGTGAACCTGAGCGACCGCGAGACATTCTTCAACGAAAGGCGGCCGTTCTTTGTCGAAGGCTCGTCGATTTTCGAGTTCGGGTTCGGCGGTCAGAGCAACTTCTGGGGATTCAACTGGGCCGGACCGAGCTTCTTCTACAGCCGGCGTGTAGGGCGGTCGCTGGGATTACCAGGGGCGCCGGAGAAAGGGTACGTCGACGGACCCGACGGCGCGCATATCCTCGGCGCGGTCAAGCTCACCGGCAAAGTCGCCGGCAGCTGGAACGTGGGCGGCCTGACTGCCGTTACGGCCCGTGAGCGCGCGACGCTGCAGGACAGCCTCGGTGTGCGCTGGGGTCGGGAAATGGAGCCGCTGGCGACGTACGGCGTGTACCGCGCGCAGAAGGAGTTCGACAAAGGCCGGCAGGGACTCGGATTCATGACCACGTTCGCCGGCCGCGCGTTCGATGATCCCACGCTGCGTGATGTCCGCAATAGCAATTCCACGACGTTGGGAGCCGATGGCTGGATCTTTCTGGACAGCTCCAAGACGTGGGTAACGACCGCATGGTTTGCCGCCTCGCGGATCGCCGGGTCATCCGCCCGGATCACCGCGGTGCAGCGCAATTCGGTGCATTACTTCCAGCGGCCTGATGCGCCCAGTGTGGGTGTGGATAGCAGCGCCACTTCGCTCAACGGCATGGCAGCACGATTCACGCTCGCCAAACAGCGCGGCAACGTTTTCATAAACTCCGCTGTTGGCGTGATCTCCCCCGGCTTCGACGTGAACGATCTCGGTTTCTTGTCGCGGACGGGCTACGTCAACATGCACCTCGGCGGCGGCCGCACCTGGAGCAAGCCCGGAAAGGTGTTCCGCTATGCCGAGACCGGTGGCGCACTGTTTCGGAACTACGACTGGGACGGCAACATCAACTGGTCGGGCGGGTTCAACTTCGGATACGTCCAGCTCCACAACTATTACTGGTTCAACTGGAACGTCGCATACAATCCGTGGACGGTCGACAATCGCCGCACGCGCGGCGGACCGCTGCTGCTGCTGCCGCCGGGGTACCAGTTCGGCATCGACATGGGCTCGGATAGCCGCAAATCGTTGACGCTCAACACCGGCGCCTTCACCTACTTCCGTTCCTCATCCGACATCGAGTGGTCGGTATATGTCAACGCGCAGTACCGTCCTGCGCCGAACGTCTTGGTTAGTGTGGGGCCGAACCTGTACCAGCAGACCAACCCCCTCCAGTACATCGGTGCTGTCGCCGATACGGCGGCGACGAACACCTACGGCAAACACTACATCTTCGGTGGGATCAATCAGACCGAGCTGTCGGCCGGTATCCGCCTGAACTGGACGTACAGTCCGACATTGTCACTGCAGTTGTACGCGCAGCCGCTCATCTCGGCAGCTCGGTACGACTACTTCCACGAACTGACCCGGCCGCGGAGCGCGACGTTCACGCGGTATGGCCGAGACAACGGCTCGACGATCACCTACACGGATTCTACCAAGACCTATACGGTGGATCCTGACGGGGCCGGTCCGGCCAAGGCGTTCACGTTTGGCAGGCCTGACTTCAACTTCAAGTCGCTGCGCGGCAACGCCGTGCTCCGCTGGGAGTACATACCGGGTTCGACATTGTTCTTCGTGTGGACGCAGAGCCGCTCGGCCGCCGACGACAACGGGAACTTCAGGTTCGGCTCGTCGATGGGGAGCATGCTGCGCGCGCCGGCGGAGAACATCTTCATGATCAAGGCAACCTACTGGTGGAATCCGTAGACTAGAGACCTTCGGTCGGTGGTCTGGGGGGCGCGGGCACGAAGTGGTTGAGCGGCCCGTGCCCCTTGTCGCTTCCCAGACCTGGGGCCGCCGCGATCGCGCGATGGACAAAATCCAGCCCGTCCGCCACCGCCTGCTCGAGCGAGCGACCGAGCGCCAGGCCGGCAGTGATCGCCGCCGACAGCGTGCAGCCCGTGCCGTGCGTCGACGTGGTGTCGATGCGCTCGTGGGTGAAGCGGCGCGCAGAGCCCCCCCCGTTGTGCACCAGGACGTCGACGACCGTCGCCCTGTCCGCGAGATGGCCGCCCTTCACGAGCGCGGCGCGCGCGCCTAGCGCGACGATCGCGCGCCCCGCCTTCTCCATCTGAGCCGGCGTCCGCACCTCTGCGTCGACGAGAATCTCCGCCTCGTTCAAATTCGGGGTCACGAGGAGCGCCAGTGGCGCGAGCCGCCGCGCGATCAGCCGCTCGGCATCGCGATCGAGCAGCCGGTCACCCGACGTTGCCACCATCACCGGATCGAGCACGTACGTCGTGAGACGATGACGACCGATGCGTTCCGCCACCGTGTCAACAATTTCGCTGGATCCCAACATGCCGCTCTTGATCGCGGCGGGGCGCAGGTCGTCCGCCACCGCGTCGATCTGCTGCGCGACGAGCGCGGCCGGCAGCGCCTGCCAGGCGGCGACTCCGATGGTATTCTGCGCGGTGACCGCCGTGATCGCACTGGTTCCAAAGACGCCGAACTGATGGAACGTCTTGAGATCGGCCTGAATTCCGGCGGCGCCTCCTGAATCCGAACCCGCGATGGTGAGGGCGATTCTCATGAGTTCCAGAGCCGTGTCTTGGCGAAAGCAAGGACGGGCGCAATCTTAGGGGCACCTGTGACCGGCACGAGGACACGCATTCGCAGTAATCTGCAGTCGACCGTGCGCGATCTCCAACGCCGCAAGGCGCGCGGACGCCGCGGGCTGGCGGTCGTGGAAGGCGTACGGCTGGTGGAAGAAGCGCTGGCCGCGGGCCTCGAGTTCAAAGGTGCGCTCGTTTCTCCCGAGCTTGCACGGACGACGCGGGGCCAGGCGCTCACGGCCGAGCTCGCCAGCCATGCGGTCGCGGTGGAAGAAGTCGGATCGCGCACGTTCGGCGATCTCGCGGGCACGGACACGCCGCAGGGAATTCTCGCGATCGTGCAACCGCGGCCGTGGAGGCTGACGGATATCGCCAGTGGACCGCTGCTCGTCGTCGACGGCGTGCAGGATCCCGGCAACGTCGGTACGCTGATTCGGACCGCCCATGCGCTCGGTGCCGGGGCGAGTCTGTTGCTCCGCGGCAGCGCGGACCCGATGAATCCGAAAGCATTGCGGGCGGCGATGGGGGCGACGTTCCGCCACCCTGTCGTGCAGCTCGACGACGGGCCGTTCATCGCGTGGGCGCGCGAGCGCGGCATCACGTTGTGGGCCGCCGCGGCGGACGGCGTGCCCCTCGCACGCGCACTCGATTCCAGAACATCACGCCAGGAGCTCATAGCGGTGATCGTCGGCAACGAAGGAGCGGGCATTCGGCCGCAGCTCAACGCGATCGCGGCCCAGCGCGTCGCGATTCCGCTGGCGCGCGGCGCCGAGTCGCTCAACGTCGCCGTGGCGGCGGGTATCCTCCTGTACGAGGTCCTGCGTGGGCACTGATATCGTCATCGTGGCCGGCGCCGTGCTGCTCGGCCTCTGCGTCGGAAGTTTTCTCAACGTGTGCATCCTGCGCCTGCCACGCGACCAGTCACTGCTGCGGCCGCGCTCGACGTGCCCGCATTGCAAGCAGCCGATCGCCTGGCGCGATAACATCCCCGTCTTTTCCTGGCTGTGGCTGCGCGGCAAATGCCGCTGGTGCCGCAATCCCATCTCCCAACAGTATCCACTCATCGAGGCGCTGGTCGGCGTGCTGTTCGGCGTCTCATTGCTGGCGTACGGCATGACGTTGCACGCCGTCGCGGCAGCGCTGTTCGGCACGCTGCTGCTCGGCATCGCGATCACCGACGCCCGTCACTACATCATCCCGGATGAGTTCACGTGGGGTGGGCTCGTCATCGGTCTGCTGCTCGCGCTCGGCGGCGGCGTCGATGGGTTCCTGCAGGCGCTGCTCGGCGCCGCGGTCGGTTTCGTGTTGCTGTGGCTCGTCGGGATGGCCGGGACGTGGGTCTTCAAGGAAGAGGCGATGGGCGGCGGCGATGTAAAAATGATGGCGATGGTCGGCAGTTTCGTGGGGTGGCGTGGTGTGCTGCTCACCGTGTTCGCCGGTGCCGCGCTGGGGTCTCTCATTTTCATCCCGCTGTCGATCAAGAAGAAGCGACTCGTGCCGTTCGGGGTATTCCTCGCGGTGGGTGCGGTCGTGGCGTTCGTGTTCGGTGATGCGATCATTGCCTGGTACGGGCATTTTCTCAAAGGCGATTAGGAGCGATGGGTAATCCGTTCGAAGGACTATTCGATTCGGGCGACGTGCTGGAGCGCGTCGGTATCGATATCACGGCGCAGGCGCGCCGCGGTGCTCTCGAGCCGGTGCGCTGTCGCGACGCAGAGATCGAGCGAGTCGTGGATATTCTGTTGCGCCAAGGGAAGAACAATGCGGCGCTCGTGGGGCGCGCCGGGGTCGGCAAGACCGCGGTGGTCGAGGGCCTGGCGCAACGCATTGCGGCCGGCGACGTCCCGCCGGCCCTCAAGGATGCCCGCCTGCTGGGCTTGGACCACGTCTCCATGCTTGCGGGCACGTCCTTCCGAGGCCAGTACGAAGACCGGATGCGTCGCCTCGTGCAGGCGCTGCAGGCCGACCGGAATCTCATCCTGTTCGTCGACGAGCTGCACAACCTCATCGGGCAAGGCACGGCGATGGGCGCGGCGATGGACGCCGCGAACATGCTGAAGCCGGCGCTGGTTCGCGGCGACATTCGCGTGATCGGCGCGACGACCGGCGAGGAGTACAGCAAGTGGATCAAGACCGATCCCGCGCTCGAGCGACGCTTCCAGCCGGTCACCATCGAAGAGCTGGACGCGATCCAGACGTGGGAGGTCCTGGTGGCCCGCCGGCCGCGGCTCGAGCGCCATCATGCCGTGGCGATCGCGGACGACGCGCTCAAGGCAGCGATCGTCCTGACCGACCGCTTTGTGACCGATCGCGCGCGGCCTGACAAGGCGATTGACGTGCTCGACGAGGCGTGCGCGCACGCGCAAGCGACGGCGCACGTGTCTCCGGAGCTCGACAAGCTGATTCGCGACCGCAAGAAGGTCGAAGCGATGATTCGCCGTGGCCTGACGGAAGAAGAAGGGACGGCGCCCGAAGAGCCGATGCCCGACTTGGCAACGGTGCTGCAGAAATTCGGGGAAGAGATAGAGCAGTTGCTTGGAGGTCGGCCGCGGCCGGCTGAAGCGGCTAAGGAGTCGGAACAGGAGCGGCCGTCCGGCCGTCAGACCGTCAGACCGTCCCTCGAGGACCAGCGCGTCGATCTCGACCGCCGTCTGCGTGCCGAGCTCGAGCGCCAGGGACTGGTCGTCACGGGCAAGGAAGTCGCGCGCGTCGTCGCGCAAGCGGTCGGGAAGGGTATCGAGTGGGCGGGCTGAGCCGCCTCGCTGGCGCCATTGTCGTTGCGGTGAGCCTGGGGTGGGGGTGCCGCGAGCGTGCGCAGGCGGTGCAGGGCGAGGCGGAGTTGAAGGATATGGTGCACCACATGATGCCGGTGGTCGCGCAGGCGACGGGATTGCCGTTCAAGCGGGAGCCCCTGGTGCTACGCCGCAGCCGCGCGCAGGTTCGCGACTACGTGATCCACAAGTTCGACGATGACCTGCCGCCCGCCGAGCTCGCCGGCCTGCAATCGGCGCTCCGGCTCTTCGGTTTGATTCCCGATTCGCTCAAGCTCCGGCCCACGATGATCGACTTGCTCACCGAGCAGATCGCGGGCTACTACGATCCCGATTCGAATGCCTTGTACATCCCCGCCGATATCGAGCCGTTTCAGCTGCGCATCGTCGTGTCCCACGAGCTGGTCCATGCATTGCAGGATCAGTACGTCCATCTCGACTCGATCATCACGCAACGCCACGCCAACGACCGGCGGTCGGCGGCGCAGGCGATCCTCGAGGGTCAGGCGACGGTCGCGCAGATCCCCGTCCTGATGCCGGAGCAGAAGCCGGACACCTTGCCGCTGGGCTGGTTTTGGAAGCAGCGAGCGGCGATGGCCGCGCAGCAGGCGCAAATGAAAGAATTCGCTCGGGCACCGCTGTGGCTGCGTGAAGAGCTCGTCTTTCCGTACCTCGGCGGCGCCGACTTCATCGTCTGGTTCCGGCACAAGTACTTCGGCCGTTCCGTGCTCGACTCGATGCCGAGATCGACGGAGCAGATCCTGCATCCCGAACGGTACGCCGATCATGACGAGCCGACGGACGTGATTTTCGCGTCGGGCGCGCCGGATACGGTGCAGTGGGAAGACAACCTGGGCGAGTTCGAGACTCGGCTGCTGTTTCAGCAGCTGCTGGGCGATGAAATCGCAGCGGCGAATCTCGCGATGGGATGGGATGGGGACCGCTACCAGGTGCTCGGTCCGAAGAGCGACGCGCTGACCTGGTACAGCGTGTGGGACGACGGCGCGGCAGCCGCTCGTTTTGCGGCGGGACTGCAGCGCGCGTGGGCGAAACGACGGGCCGGGGGGGCGGCGGGCCGACGGG
Organism: Gemmatimonadales bacterium; assembly: GCA_035300745.1. Taxonomy (GTDB): domain Bacteria; phylum Gemmatimonadota; class Gemmatimonadetes; order Gemmatimonadales; family GWC2-71-9; genus 20CM-2-65-7. The sequence continues at coordinate 13,238 of DATGVC010000193.1, forward strand.
CCGACATCAAACAGTTGACCATCGAGGGACGCCCCGTCGTTCGACTCGTTGATGCCCCGTCGGATTGGAAAGGTTGGCGTGCCTTGCCGATGGTGCGCCTCAGTGGAGGACGCGAATAATCGTGTAGATCAGCAGACCGACGAGCCCGCCGACGAGCGTGCCGTTGATTCGGACGAACTGCAGATCTCGCCCCACCGCCAGCTCGAATCGCCGCGACGTCGCTTCAGGATCCCAGCTCGCCACGGTTTGAGCAATCAGGTCGCCGATCTCGTGCCGATACCTTTCGACGACACCCGCCGTGACATCAATCAGCAGATCGTCGATGTCGGCGAGGAGTGTGGGATTGGACAGCAGGGCGATGCCAAATTCGCTCAAGCCGCTGTCGAGCGGGCTGGGACCAGCTCCTCCGTCGGTACCGGTCGCATATTTGCTCACCGCCTGCCGGACTCCCTCCCACAGCTTGCGCGCCAGCTCGTCCGTCTGCGCGCCCATGAGCCACTCTTCCTTCAACGCCTCCGCGCGCGCGATCACTTCCGGCGAGTGTTGCAGCCGCTCGATGAAATCCCGAATTGCGTCGTCGAACGCGGTACGCAGCGGATGCGCCGGATCCATGACCATGTCGTGCAACAGCCGTTCGACCGCCTCGATGATTTTCTGATAGATCTTGTCATCGAGGACAGGAGGCACCCACCACGGCGTCTCGGCGCGCACACGCTCGCGGATCAGATCGCGATTGTTTCTGACCGCCTCCGCCGCCAGTCTCACCGTCGCGTTCAGCAGCTCTGCCTGCCGGTTGTCGGCGAGCGCCAATGCCAGCGTCTTACCGAGCGCCGGCGCTACGCGAAAGGTCCGCACGCGGTTCCGGACGACGTGACTCACGAGATCCTGAAGCTCGTTGGGTGGCAGTCCGTCGAGCGTTTTCACCAGCCCGCTCGCGAACTGACGCGAGATCTGGCGCGCGTGCTCGCGATCGGCGAGCCACGTGGCCGCCCGTTCCGCGGGATGCACCCGGCGCAGGTTCGTGGCGATCACCTCCCGCGACAGGAAGTGATTCTGCACGAAGTTGCCCAGGATCTGCCCGATCCGCTCTTTGCGCGTGGCGACGATGGCGGTGTGGGGAATCGGCAGGCCAAGCGGGTGCCGAAACAGCGCCGTCACCGCAAACCAATCCGCCAGTCCGCCTACGAGGGACGCCTCGGCGGTCGCACGGACGTACCCGAGCCAGGGGAACTGCGCCTCGTACAGGCTTGCGGCGACGAACACCAGCAGCGCGATCGCCAGCAAGCCGGTCGCACGCCGCTTCATGGCGTCGAGCCGTGCTTGCCGCTCCGCGTCGTCCGGCCGCGACCAGGGCGAAGTGAGCTGAGGCGTCGTCTGCTGCATAGAGGCCAAGATAAGACCCCCACTTGGTTTGAGGGTACTCGCCATTTAGCTTGCTACGCTTATGTTTACGGCCCTTTCCGAGCAGCTGACCGGGGTATTGAACCGGCTCAGAGGTCGCGGGGTGCTCTCGGAAAGCGACGTCACCGACGCGCTGCGCGAAATCCGCCGCCACCTGCTCGAGGCGGACGTGAGTTTCGAGGTCACGCGCGGGTTCGTCGAGCGGGTGCGCGAGCGGGCCGTCGGCGCGCTGCAGGTCAAGGCGGTCAGCCCCGGCCAGCAAGTCGTCAAGCTGGTGCATGACGAAATTGCGACGCTGCTCGGCGGCACGAAGGCCGGCCTCGAATTCGCCTCCGTAGGTCCGACGGTCATTCTCCTCGTCGGGTTACAGGGATCGGGGAAGACCACCACCGCGGCCAAGCTCGCTCGGCGGCTGAAGCTCGAGCAGAAGGCGCCGGCGCTGGTGGCGGCCGACATTTATCGACCGGCGGCGACCGAGCAGCTGCAGCAGCTGGGCGAGCAGATTGGCGTGCCGGTGTTGGGGACGGGGGAAGAGGGAAGAGGGAAGGGTGTCCCGATGCTGGTGAAGGATGCGCTGCGAGCAGCAGAGTCGGCGCGAGCGCGCACGGTGATCGTCGATACGGCGGGCCGGCTGCAGATCGATGCTGAGATGATGGATGAGCTGCGGGCGTTGAAAGCCGCCGTAACGCCCCAAGAAGTACTGCTGGTCGCGGATGGGATGACGGGCCAGGACGCTGTGAAAATCGCCCGTGGGTTCCATGAGGGTGTCGGGCTCACCGGCGTGATCCTGACGAAGCTCGATGGCGATGCCCGCGGTGGCGCGGCGCTGTCGATTCACGGCGTGACCGGCGTGCCGATCAAGTACGTCGGCGTGGGCGAAAAGACCGATGCGCTCGAGCCATTCGATCCCGGCCGCATGGCGGGGCGGATCCTCGGGCAGGGGGATGTGGTCGCGCTGGTCGAGAAGGCCGCGGCGACCGTCGATGCCGAAGCCGCCAAGCGGCTCGAGCAAAAAGTGCGGTCCAAGAAGGGCATGGACCTGCAGGATTTTCTGGTGGCCTTGAAGCAGATGCAGAGCATGGGTCCGCTGAAGCAGGTGCTGGGGCTGTTGCCCGGGATCAACGCGAAGGCACTGCAGGGTGTGTCGATGGACGACACACGCCTCAAGCATGTCGAGGCGATCATGCTGTCGATGACGCCTGAGGAGCGTGCCGATCCCAGCGTGTTGAGCGGCTCCCGGAAGCTGCGGATTGCGAAGGGATCCGGACGGTCCGTACAGGAAGTCAATCGACTGCTGGAACAGTTCCAGCAGATGCGCAAGATGAGCAAGTTCATGAAAAGGATGTAGGGAACGCTATGGCAACTCGAATTCGGCTGCGCCGGGTGGGACGGAAGGGACAGTCCTATTTCCGGATCGTCGTCGCGGACTCCAAGTCGCCGCGCGACGGCCGCTTTGTAGTCGCGATCGGCAATTACAACCCGCGCGCCAATCCCGCGGTGATCAATGTGGACGCCCAGCAGGCGCGGGCCTG
>DATGVC010000194.1:0-8680 GCA_035300745.1 Gemmatimonadales bacterium
GGGCCCCACGTCCACGGATGATTCGAGCCCCACTCGCAGATGCTGAATACGATCGGGCGGCCCGCCTTGGCAAGCGCGTCGCGGAACTTGCCGTATTGTGTCGGCGCATCGAGCCCGTCGGCGTGGCACCAGTCCTCCTTCACGTAGTCCACGCCCCACTCGGCGTACGTCCGAGCGTCAAGCTCTTCAAAGCCGTAGGTACCGGGCCGGCCCTGGCAGGTCTGGCGTCCGGCGTCGGTGTAGAGGCCGAACTTGAGACCCTTGGAGTGCACGTAGTCGGCGAGCGGCTTCATACCGCCCGGGAAGCGGGCGGAATCGGCGACGATACGGCCGGACCGGTCGCGCGCCACCTGCCAGCAGTCGTCGATCACGACGTACCGATAGCCGGCGTCCCGCATGCCGCTGGCCACGATCGCGTCCGCGGTCTCCTTTATAAGCTGGGCGCTCACGTCGCAGCCGAAATGGTTCCAGCTGTTCCAGCCCGTGGGTGGAGTGCGGGCGAGCCCGTTGTCGACCGGGTGCGCGGGCGACGCGCCGCCGCGCACGACGGCCATGCCGAGGCAGACGAGCATCGTGAAGCGTGCGGACATGAGACCTGCGGTACGTTACGGCGGGTGGCTGTTGTTGGCTAGCGGTACTAGGAACGTCAATCCACTAGTCCACTCTTTGTTAGCCGTAATGTTTGCCGTTCCCTAGCTGCCAATCGCGGTCAATGCGATTTCGTTTCCCCGTCTTCGTATCCTCTTGCTCACTCGCGCGCCTTTCGCGTGCTGGCGTCAACGTCCTGTACGTGCATCAGGCGGTCAACGTCTTGGCCTGTCTCGTGGATTCCACCCAGCGCGCTGTTGCCGCAAGCCCGAGATATGAAGCCAGGAAGAGCAGCGCCGCAAAAGTCGTGGACGGAAGAGGCTGAACGACGACGACGAACGCCTGGGTGATGAGCAGCACTGCGACAAATATCGCCGCGCGGTACTTACCCACCGGCGACGCGGCCGCGCTCGACCGGCGGTAGAGCACCAGACCCGCAACGAGCAGACTCCCCTCGACCAGGAACGCTGCCAGCCGGTAGTTCCACAGTCCGAGGCCGACTTTGTCCATGTCATCCCATATCGGCAAGTCCGGCCGATGAACCACTAGATCGAGTACCCAATGCGACGACACCGCAAGCCCCAACACCAGCAGGGCTACGCGTGTCCCTGATGGACGAATGAGGCGAAACGCGAGCACAGCCAGCGCCGACCATACGAACGCTGCTATCAGGCTGTGCGTGTAGGGCATGTAGTACAGGTCGAGCGGCATTGACTTGGTGATCCCGGGAACGATCCGTGCTCGCTCAATGCCGAGCAGCACGAACAGCGCCCAAAAGACATCCACGAGCTGCACAGCGATGAAGAGCTGCCAGAGGGGAATCTCTTTCGCCTTCGCCCTTGCCATGAAGGCCACCCCGTAATGTCCGACGAACACCATGGCCTCCCGTGCTCGCGTCCCAATCAGTACGACTGCTGGAGCAGCTCTCTCGCGTCCCGCAGATCGGCGGTTTCAAATCCTTCCGTGAACCAACTGTATGTCTGCTCGAGGCAACGTCGCGCTTCACCGTCTCGGCGCTGACCTTTGAAGAGCCGGTAGAGACTCGTCGCAGCCCGTAGCTCGAAGGACTTGGCCAAACGAAGGTGGGCCAGCTCGATGGCCCGCTGAAATGACGCTTCAGCCTCCCGCTGGCGCGTACCTTCGCCCTGCATCAATAGCAGCTCACCGTTCAAGCGATGCAGCTCTGCCTCGTAATAGCCGGCGCCAGTGCGTTCCACCATCGCGAGTGTCTCCGCGATGATGGCCAACCCTTCCTCGACCCGCCCGTCTTCCGCCACACTCTCGGCCAGCAAGGCGCTGCACTGCGGCCGCGTGATCTCCGTTCCCATCGCCTGGAGCGTCGCCAGCCCTTCGCGGATCTCGGCGATCCCTTCGGCGCGGCGGCCGAGCTTGACTTGCGTCCACCCGTGCCATGGCTTTGCCCAGACGAGCAGCTGCGCCAAACCGTGCTCCGCAGAGAGCCGGATCGCCTCGTCCCACTCCTCGAGAGACCGGGCCACTTCCCGTAGCAGCTGGTACATGATCCCAGCTGCGACGTGTGCCCACACGAGGTTGTTCGGCTGACCGAGCGTCCGAGCGAGGGCGAAGGATTGCTGGGTTGCCTCCATGGATTGGTTTGCATATCCCAACACCCACAGCGCGCGGGCCGACTGGAGGTAGCACTCCACACCAGGGTCTTGCGTCAGGAGCAGCGAGTTGGCGCGGAAGTGCCGTGGGTCGTACAACGCTAAACCGCGCGTGGCGTGCTCATGAGCAGCCACGTGCTCGCCGGCGTGGTTCAGCGGATACGCGATGGCGTGGTGCGCCTCCACTTCCAGTGCCGGATCCTTCAGCGAGATAGCCAGTCGCAGCAGCTCCTCCGCCATCTCGCGCGCGGTGCGGAGCCGCGCGTGAACGAGGTTCAGTCGCCAAAGCCCCGCCAGAATGCGAAACATCTGGGAGGTCTCGCCGACGTGGTCGCACAACGTGCGCGCCCTCACCCAGGCAGTCTCCACCTCTCTGGCACCCCAGCCTTTCGTCGCTGTCAGAGTCACACTGAGGGTGATCTGGAGTGCGAGCTCGAGGCGGGAGCGTTCGGGCGTGGTCGGAAGCGCCGTGATCAAGTCGAGTCCACGCCGCGCGAGCGCCGCAGCCTCCTGGCCCGCGAACAGCCGAACCGCATTCTCGGCGGCGAGGAGGAAGTAACGCGCGGATTGCTCTGCGTCGCGCGCCGACTCGTACAGCAACGCCAGTTCCGAAGCCACAACCGAGCTGTCGTCATCGTGAAACGCAAGCAGGCCTTTCGCGACGGCTGCGGATAGTGCCGTCCGCCGCGTCGGCGTGAGGGACGCGTACAGAGCGTTCTGGTACAGCCCGTGAATGAAACGGTAGCGTACGCTCTGCAGCCGGCCGGGCCTCTTTCGCTGGGCGACAGATCGGATGAGCGCATGCACGCGCTCCAGCCGCTCAAGCCGCTCTTCCACGCGCGCTGGGTCCTGCGCGAGCACGGTTGCGACCACCGCGGAGTCGAACTCCTGGCCTTGCACGCTTGCGACCGCAAGCAACCGACGATCCATCGGGGCCAACTGTCCAACTTGGCGCTCGATCATGCTCCGCACCGATTCGGGAAGCTCGCGCTCGATGTTCGGTAGAGACTCGGACAGGGCCCACGCACCGGCGACTTCGACGATCGCGCCGTGGTCGCGCAGATACCGCAGCAGATCCACCATGAACAGTGGACTGCCTTCGGTCCGCGCGTGCACCAGGACCGGGAAAGCAGCCGAGAACCGGTGTCCGGGGAATTCGAGGGCCAGGTACTGCGCGACTTCATCCTGCGTCAGAAACTCGAGGCCTATCTCCCGACACACGCCCCGCGTCTGCAAGTCGAGCTTCATGGGCCAGAACACGTTCTTCCCCACTAGCATCTCCGCGGGGCGGTAGGCGAGGACAATCAACAGCCGCAGCGAGGCAATGCGACTACCGAGGTAGGCGAGCAGGTCCACGGTGGACGGATCGATCCAGTGCACGTCGTCGAAGAAGAGCACCAGGGGCGCCGCCTGAGAGACCTGCTCGAGAAAAGTCGCAAGCTCTAAAGTCAGACGTGCCTGAGAAGCGGCGGGTGCGGCGGCGACGTCCGGTGCGGGAACCCCGGACGAGCGAGACGGTGGCGCGAATTGGCTGTGCCATGTCGGTGCCGTGCGCATCATTAGCCGCCCTATCGACTCGGCGGCGACGCCATGGAGGAGGCTCTGCAACGCTTCGAGCAGCGGGAGGTAGGCTGCCGTGCCCGCGAGACGTTCGGAGCACCGCCCGCGGGCGATGTGGCAGGGGGGGCCACCGGACGACAGCTCCGCGAGACAGTCCTCGACGAGCGTCGTTTTACCGATCCCCGGCTCTCCCGCCACGCAGGCCACCTGCCCGTGACCGGCCACGGCTGACTCGAAGCTCGCCAACAAGGCCGCCCGCTCGCGGGCGCGACCGACGGTGTGACGCCGCGGCGTGAGGACCGTTTGTATCTCGCTCCGGGGCATCGCCTGTGCCGCGGCCGTCGCGCGGGCACGGATCGCGCCGAGCAAGGCTTGGGTCTCGGCAGCGGGCTGCGCTTCGAACTCTGCGGCGAGCCGCCGGGCGAAGTCGTCGTAGGCTCGAAGGGCACCGGCACGGTCGCCCTGCTGGTCTAAGAGCGTGAGCAAGCGTCGGAGCTGCGCTTCGTCGTGCGGCGCGAGCCGCAGTGCGCGGCGGGCCCAATTCACTGCGGTGGCTAAATCGCCACCGTCCTCGGCCTCCTCCACCAACGCTTGCGCGGCGCGCGACGCCGTTTCGCGCAGGCGCCTGCGCTCATCATCCTGCCAGCGCTCGAACTCGGGTGCCCCCGAGATAAAGAACCCCTCGAGCAGCTCGCCGCGATACAGGTCCAACGCCTCGGTCATCCGACCGGCTGCGACCGCACAGTCGAATTCGGCGACGTCGCAACGGACGACGTCGAAATCGAGGCCGACCTCCTCGTCCCCTCGACTCACCAGCACGCGCGCGCCGAGTTCTTCCCGCAGCACGTGGAGCGCCTGACGCAGGGCAGCCCTCGCGCGGCCCTGATCGAGCTCTGGCCAGAAGAGTGTCAGCAGGCGATCGCGGCGCTGGATCCCGCGCGGCGTGGCGGCCGCCAGATACGCCAGGAGGGCGAGGCGCCGGGGCTGGCCGATCAACCTTCGCGCCTCACGCCCCTTCGCGGACTCGAGGTTCACGGTTCCGAGCAGCCGGAACTCGACCATAAACTGCCCCCTCAGCGTCGCGGGGCGCAGTTCTCAGGTTGCGATGGCGCGGTGCCGTTACGCCCCGCGTGACGGTTCCATCACGGTGGCGTGATGGGTCCGCCCTAAACTGGCTCCGTGCGGTCAAGGTACGCTGCGAAAAAGGGTGTGGCAAATCAGACGTTAGGAGGCGCACGATGAAGGTGACAACTGCGAGGCTGGTGGGGCTGGCCGCGTTAGGAACGCTGGCCCTGGCATGCAACCCCGATACGGATCCCGTCGGGCCTGCCTTGCCCTCGTTCGAGCGGTCTCAGGCGTCAGCGGCCCCGCTCTTCAGAGACAGCGTGGCGCCCCAGGCGACTGATCCCGCGATCGACCGCGCGCTGGATCGGCACTATGTCTGGCTCGACACCACGGCTAGGTCGAATCACAAGCTGTTCGTGTTCATGCCGGGCCGTGGCCAGCGTCCCGCGATGTTCCAGCGCGTCCCAGAAGAGGCCGCGCGCCTCGGCTATCACGTCATCGGTTTGATGTACCCGAACGATGTCAGCGTGCTTGGCGTCTGCAGCGGCCAGCCCGACCCCAACACGTGCTACGAGAACCTGCACTCGGAGATTCTCGACGGGGTCGACCGCAGCCCCTTCGTGAACGTGAATCCAGCGAACAGCGTCGTGAACCGGCTGACGAAGCTGCTGCAGTTCTTGGCCCAATCGTTTCCGGACCAGGGCTGGTCACGGTTCCTGGCGGGCGACGAGCCGAAATGGTCGCGCATCGCCATCAGCGGGCATTCGCAGGGCGGCGCGCAGGCTGCGATGATCGCGAAGCTGCATCTGGTGGCCCGCGTGGTGTTGTTCTCGTCGGTCGTCGACCGAGTCGGTACGTTGGCGCCTTCGTGGGTCGCGACGCACGTCACGCCCTCTGACCGCTACTGGGGCCTGGCGCACGATCGCGACGGCAACTTCGGGCCGATCCGTGCGGGCTGGGATTCCATCGGCATGGCCGCTTTTGGGCCGGCCCTCGCCCCGGAGACGAGCGCGCCTCCCTACGGCTTCACGCACATGCTCGTTACCAACCTCGTCCCGCAGGGAGGATTCGTTGGCACGAACGCGCATGGCAGCCCCTCCAACGACGTGAACACGCCGCTCAACCCAGACGGCAGCTGTTGTCGGCTGCGCGACGCCTGGCGTTACCTGTTGAGGGCGCGATCGTCCCGCGCTGCGGACACCGAAAACGAGACCTCATCGGGATCCGCCACGAGGAAGGACCCATGAGACCGGTCCACGGAGCCGTGCTATTCGTAGTCGTCGCTGCTTGCGACGTGGCCACCACGCCTCCTCCCCCCGTGGCGTCCGTGATCGTGGCGCCGCCTGCCGCGACGCTCCTGAACGGTGACACCGTGCGACTCGTGGCTACCGCGATGGGTTCCTCCCACGACACGCTAAGGGATCGCCCGATTAACTGGCGGACGAGCGACCCTGGGGTAGCCACGGTATCGGCCACCGGTCTGGTGACCGGCGTTGGCTCGGGGACGGCGTCCGTCACCGCCGTCGTGGAGAGTCAGAGCGGCGCGTCCGGCATCACGGTCCTGATCGGGATTTCTGCGCTCGCCGGAGTGTGGGACTGGACCGAGCACTTCGATGATCCGACAAATTCCGCGGTGTGCGACGACACGGGCTCGTACGTCTTCACGGCGAGTGACGCCGGGTTGCTGGGGACTTCCTACCAAGTCGGAACCTGTCGGACGCTCGGTGGCCCGCTCGACAACACGCGTTCGGATCCGGTCCTGAAAGGGGCGGTGTCGGGTGGCGCGATCGGCTTCGACGTCGGGAGCGACAGCTTCTGCCACTACATCGGGGTGCTCTCGGGATCGCCCGCGCAGCTGAGCGGCACCGCGACGTGCGGTTCCGCATCCGGCACGTGGCGCGCGGTGTTGGGGGGCGCGGTCGGATCGGTCGCCGTTACGCCACGGGCGCCGACGGTGCCACCCGGGGGTGCGGTGCTGTTGTCGGCGGAGCTGCGAAACGCGGCAGGCGATCGCGTGTTCGGACGCACGATCGCGTGGTCGAGTGACGACCCTGGGGTCGCGGCGGTAGACGCATCCGGGTTCCTGACGGCGACTGCCGCGGGGCACAGCACTATCCGGGCGACTGCGGGCGGCGCGCAAGCGACGGCGCTGGTCATAGTGGCGGGGGATTCCATCGTCGATTCGGTGGGCGATACCTACGGCGCGCCGGAGGACCCGTCGCAACCGGATATCACGACGCTCGCGGCGGCGCACGATTCGGACGCCCTGACGATCGTGATCAAGTTCGCCGGCGCGACAGGGACCGGCGGCTACGTCGACTTAGATGTGGACCAGAACCCGAATACGGGCGGCTTGGCACAGGTCGACGCCTATCGCCCGGATCCGGGTGGGTCGAGCGGACTGGGCGCGGAGTTCACCATCGACCTGTTCAACAATCTCCTCGTGGACGTCGTGAACGGTGGCATCGTGGACTACGCGAGGTCGGTCCGCCATGAAAACACCGTCACGATTCGGATTCCCTTGCGCGAGCTGCCGGGTTCCACGGGGCAGGTCAACCTCGCGACGGTCGTCGGTGACGACTACGGACCGACCGACATCGCGCCGAACGAGGGGCATCTGACAATGGGTGCGCCGAGCGTGTCGGCCGCAATGAGGACTCCCGCCATGCGACGGATCCCGCAGCCGTGGGGGGCGCGAGCCGTTTCGCCGACCCCGAGTCGCATGAGGGGGACGAAGCTGCCATCGGGCTCGCCGCGTTGACGGAAAGGCCATTAACAGAGGGGAAGGCGAATGAAATCCATTCAACGGATCACCTCGATATTGGCGTTGATCGCTATCGCACAGGCCTGTCGCGTCGATAAAGGGCCCGTCGGCCCGAGGACCTCCATGAGGTTGATGACCGATGAGGCAGAAGAGCCGCCCCAGTACGGTCCCTGGTCCGCACCGGTCAACCTCGGCCCGGTAATCAACACGGCGGCGAACGAAAACCATCCGGCGATCTCGAAAGACGGCCTGAGCTTGTACATCAGCTCGGACCGCGCCGGGGGACTCGGCGGCACCGACATCTGGGTCTCGCAACGCGCCTGCACTGATTCGGGCGATCCTGCCTGCGCGTGGCAGACGCCCGTGAACCTTGGCCCGAGCATCAATTCGGTCGGGAATGATGTCGCTCCGGCACTCACCGTGGATGGACACTGGATGTACTTCCACAGTACGGGCGGTCCCACACGTCCGACGTTCGGTCTTGCGGACCTGTTCGTCGCGCGGCGTCACGATAAACACGACGACTTCGCTTGGGAACCTGCGGAGAACCTCGGCGGTGTCGTGAACGGTCCCTACGCCGACGCCGGCCCAACGTACTTCGAGGACGAGTCGACGGGTATCACGACTCTCTATTTCACCGTGCAGAACAATCCGCCCACGTCTGATCAGGGCTTTGACATCTACGCCACCACGCGGGTGGACGACGAGGCCGCGTGGGGTCCACCCGCCCTGGTTCGCGAGCTCAGCAGCCCGTTCCGCGACACTCGCACGACGATTCGCCGCGACGGACTCGAGTTGATCCTTTCCAGTGGTCGCCCTGGCGGAGTGGGCAGCGAAGATCTCTGGGTCTCGACGCGAGCGTCAACGCTCGACCCGTGGTCCCCGCCGGTGAACCTTGACGCGGAGAACATTGCGCTGGGCCGACCCCCGGTTGTGAATAGCACGTCTTTCGACGGCGCGCCCGCGCTGTCGTTCGATGGCACAACGCTGTACTTCTTCTCCGAGCGTCCCGGCGGTTTTGGAAAGCGAGATCTCTACGTGACGACGCGCGCCCGGCTCGGTGAGCGGGACGTGGTCG
>DATGVC010000195.1:0-4119 GCA_035300745.1 Gemmatimonadales bacterium
CCAGGCGCATTGGGGGATTACAGCGCCAGCACCCATCTCCAGGGTGAACTGATCGGTACGATGCTCGACCTGATCATTCGCGACGCGACGCGCGGCCAGCGATCGATGGACGACGTGATGCGGCTCTTATTCGATCGGAGCATCGCTGACCACGCGCCAGGCATCGATGGACGCGCCATCGAGCAGGCGGTGGAAACCGTCTGCAGCTGCGACGTGACCTCCTTCGTCGACGCCTACGTGCGCAGCGCGCATGTCCTGGACTTCGACCGCTACCTCGGCCTCATCGGCTTGAGGACGCGCGTGAGCTGGGGACCCGCGGTCTCGAACGGCGTGCCGGAGCGTGATCTCCGTATGTATGGTTTCGAGCCGGCGGCCCCTGACAGCGGACTGCGGCTGATTGTGACGAACCCGGGGAGCATCTGGGGCAGGGCAGGACTCCACAGCCGCGACCCGCTGGTATCCATCGACGGCACGCCCGTCGCGACGTGGTCGGATTTCCGCGCTCGGATGCAGCGCTTGCGCCTCGGCGATACCGTGCGAGTTCAGGTCCGGCGGACGTTTGGTCCGTTCGAGGCGACCGTGATTGTCGCCGGATTCGAGCGGCCCACCGTGCGGATCGAGCGGTTACCGAATGCGACACTTGCGCAGCGGCGCCTCGCGGAGGCGGCTATATTCTGACGACCCTCACCGTCTACCGGAGCGCCCGGTGTTCGCAGACCTCAGTATTTGGCACATCCTCATCCTCGTCGCCGTGGTGACGCTGCTCTTTGGAACCAAGCGGATCCCGGAAATCGGGGCGTCAATCGGCAAGGGGATTCAGGCGTTCAAGCGCGGCTTGCAGGATGCTGGCTCCATTGAGGAGCCCCCCCCCTCGCCCCCACCGACACCGCCACAAGCACGATCGGTTCCGGACGGGGGCGCGCCGAAACGCCTGAGCGAGTAGCGCTGCTGAAGTAGCACGTCGCGCGTGGACGCTGCATAATCCGCGCATGCGAACCTCCATTGTCGTCCTCAGCGTTCTCGCGCTCCTCCCGGCACGCGCGACTGCGCAAACTCCCTCCCCCGACCTCGGCACCGCGCTGCGCTGGCGCACGATCGGGCCCTTCCGCGCCGGCCGCGCCCGCGCGCTGGCCGCTGCACCGGGCCGTCCGACGGTGTTCTATATCGGATTCGACAACGGCGGTCTGTGGCGCTCGAGTGACTACGGCGCGAACTGGGAGCCGCTCTTCGATCGCGAGGCCACCGGCTCGATCGGCGCGATCGCCGTCGCGCCTTCGGCGCCCAACGTCATCTACGTCGGCACGGGCGCCGGCATCATTCGGCCCGACCTCGCGACCGGCAACGGCATGTACCAGTCGGTCGATGCCGGCCGCACCTGGACCCATCTCGGCCTCGAGCAGACGCAGATGATCGCCTATGTCGATGTGGATCGCGCGAATCCCGACCGTCTCTTCGTCGCGGCACTCGGCCATCCCTACGGGCCAAACGCCGAGCGCGGGGTGTACCGCTCGACCGATGGCGGTCGCACGTTCGAGAAGGTGCTGTACAAGGACGAGTACACGAGCGCCAACGAGGTGCGCATCGACCCGAACAATCCCAACACGGTGTACGCTGCGCTGTGGCAACAGCAGTCGACGTTTTACGAGTACGCCGCGTTCGGGCCGGACTCAACCTGGCCAGGCGCCGGCGGGATTTACAAGTCGACCGACGGTGGCACCACCTGGAGCCAGCTAACGAGCGGTTTGCCACCCGTGCTGGAAGCGAACATCGCCATCGCGCCGAGCAATCCCCAGGTGCTCTATGCAATGGTGGCGTCGGTGAATCCCGCGGGAGGGTCGGGACCGGTCAGCTTCTACAAGTCGAGCGACGGCGGGGCGAACTGGACGCTGCGCACGCGCATCCCCGGCGCGGCCGTCGTCGGTGACACCACCGCGACGGCCGATCCCCGGCCGCTCGGTCGCATCGGCGGCGGCGATCTGCCACCCATCGTCGTCGATCCCAAAAACGAGAACGTCGTCTACAGCGCGTCGATCGTCATGTGGCGGACCGAGGATGGCGGCAGCAGCTGGTCGGCGGTGCGCGGCTCGCCGGGTGGCGACGACTATCAACGGATCTGGATCCACCCCGATGACCCCAATCTGATTCTGGCCGTCTCCGATCAGGGCGCGGTGATCTCGAGCAACCGCGGCGCGTCGTGGAGCAACTGGTACACGCAGCCCACGGCTGCCGTCTACCATGTGACGGCGGACAACGCCTTTCCCTATCGCGTGTGCAGCGGCCAGCAGGACTCGGGCTCGCTCTGCGTCGCCAGCCGTTCGGATGACGGAGCGATCACGTTCCACGACTGGCATCCGGCCAACATTCAGGAATACGGCATCGCCGCGCCCGACCCGCGCGATCCCGAGGTGGTGTTTGGCAGCGCCCGCCGCGGCGTATCGCGCTATGACCGGCGCAGCGCCCAGACCGCGCAGGTGGGGCCAGACTCCGCGGCGCGCGGCGACAAGTTCGGCCGCAATGTGCGCACGATGCCGCTCATCTGGTCACCGCTGAATCCGAACGTCTTGTACTACACCTCGAACGTCGTGTGGAAGTCAGGCGATCACGCGCACACGTGGACTCGCATCAGTCCCGACCTCGCGCGCCAGACCTGGGCGGTCCCCGCCAGTGCCGGCCGCTACGCGGGCGGCGTGACGCCGACGCCGCGCGGCGCGATCACCGCGCTGTCGGCTTCGCCGAAGAGCGGTGCGGTGCTCTGGGCCGGCACCGACGACGGCAACATCCAGGTGACGATGAACGGTGGGACGACCTGGAAGAACGTGACCCCGGCGGCCATCAAGCCCTGGACGCGCATCTTCAACATCGACGCCGGCCACTTCGACTCGCAGACCGCGTATGCCGCCGCGAACACGCTGCGGATCGACGACCTGCATCCGCATTTCTGGCGCACGCACGACGGCGGCCGGACCTGGACCGAGATCAATGCCGGCATCGCGCCAAACGCCGTCGCCAATTCGATCCGCGAGGATCCGCGCGTGCCGGGACTCCTCTATGCCGCGACCGACGTGCAAGTCTGGATGTCGTTCGACGATGGCGCGAATTGGCAATCGCTGCGTCTCAACATGCCGGCGATCTCGGTGCGTGACATTCAGGTCAAAGATGACAGCACGTGTCTCTGCGCCGACCTCATCGCGGGCACACACGGCCGCGGCTTCTGGATCCTGGACGACCTGACGCCGTTGCGGCACCTGGCCAGGTCAGGGCGGGATGTCTCCCTCGTCAGACCGTTGCCTGCGGTGCGCGTGCGCTTCGGCACCAACGAGCCCACGCCCTGGCCGCCTGAGTTGCCGGCAGGGGAGAATCCTGCGGCGGGCGCCACTCTCGACTACTTCCTTCCGACGGACGCGACTGGTCCGGTGAAACTGGAAATCATCGAGGCTTCGGGGCGAGTCGTCCGCTCGTACTCGAGCGATGATCCGGTCCTCGATCCGGATCCGGCCCTGGACCCGGCGTCGTACGACCGTGTGTGCCAGAAGATTCCTGCGGCCACCGATTGCGGGTTGCCGCTGTATTGGCCGGCGCCCCAAGCGCGCCTCTCGGCGCGCGCCGGGTTGCATCGCTTCACCTGGGACTTGCGATATCAGCCGATCGCTGACACTCCGCGAACGGGTGAGGTCGAGGCCACGGGTGCAGTACCGCATCGCAGCGAGCACACGCCCACCGTCCCGTGGGCGCCTCCCGGACGGTACACCGTCCGTCTCACGGTGAATGGCACGGCGCACACACAGCCACTCACCCTGCGTTTAGATCCGCGCGTGAAGACGTCCGTGGCGGGACTGCAACAGCTCGCAGCGCTCTCGCGCGAGATGTACGACCTGGCCGCTGCCGCCCAGGGGGCGTATCGCGAGGCTCGCGCGCTGGTGGACTCGCTTCCGACAACGGTGCGGGCTCAGGTCGAGTCACTGGCACCCGCGCCGCAGCCGCGACCACGGGGAGCGTCCACACCACGGCCGACGCTCGAGAGCGCGAGCAGTGCGGCGCTCGCCGCAGCGATGGCGATGCAGGACGCCGACGTGACGCCCACCGCGGCGCAAGTCGCCGCGTGTCAACGAGCGCGCACTC
>DATGVC010000196.1:0-17649 GCA_035300745.1 Gemmatimonadales bacterium
CGAGCATCCGGGAGGGCCATTGCTCGTGCTCGCCGGGGCGGGGTCGGGGAAGACCCGTGTCCTCACGGCCCGGATCGCGCACCTGATCACCACGCTGCACGTCGCACCGCAACGCATTTTCGCCGTGACGTTCACGAACAAGGCGGCGGGGGAAATGCGCACCCGCGTCGCCCAGCTGCTCGGCACCGATCCCAAAGGCCTATGGATTGGCACGTTCCATTCGCTCTCCGCCCGCTTTCTGCGCCGGGAAGCGCCGCTGCTCGGGTTCGGGCCAAACTTCACGATCTACGACACGGACGACTCGGAAGCGCTCGTCAGACGTCTCCTCGAGGCCCGCCAACTTTCCCCCAAGGCCTATCCGCCGCGCGCCATCCACGGCCTGATCTCGGGTGCGAAGAACCGCATGCTCACGCCCGAGGAGCTGGGAGCCCAGGCCGACACGCCGTACGTGAAGGTTGCGGCGGATATCTACGCCGACCTGGGACCGGCGTTGAAGCAGGCCAACGCGATGGATTTCGACGACCTGCTCCTCCATCCACTGACGCTGTTCCGGGAGCACGCCGAGCGCCTTGCCTATTGGCAGGACCGCTTTCAGCACGTCCTCGTGGACGAATTCCAGGACACGAACGCGGCCCAGTATCTGTTGGTGAAGCATCTCGCCAGGCGTCATGGCAATCTCTGCGTGGTCGGCGATGACGACCAGGCGATCTACGGCTGGCGCGGCGCCGATGTGCGCCACATGCTCGCGTTTCAGAACGACTTCCCGGGCACGAAGCTCGTGCGGCTGGAGCAGAACTACCGGTCCACGCAGATCATCCTCGACGCGGCCAACGGCATCATCGCCGAAAACACGGCGCGCCTGGGCAAGACGCTCTTCACCGAGAAAAAGGGCGGCGACCCCGTGACGTTGCTGAGTACGGCCGATGAGCGCGACGAGGCCGAATGGCTGGCCAACGAGTTCGCCAGGCGCGCCGCCGAGGGCGACATCGCCTACGAGGGGATGGCGATCCTGTACCGCACCAACGCCCAGTCCCGCCCGCTCGAAGAGGCGTTCCGCTTCCGCGGCATCCCGTACCGGCTGATCGGGGCGATCAGCTTCTACGAGCGGCGCGAGGTGAAGGACCTGCTCGCCTACCTGCGGCTGATCGCCAACACGGCCGATGACGAAGCGTTCCTCAGAGTGGTCAACGTGCCGCGGCGCGGTATCGGTGACGCCTCGTTGGCCGTGCTCGTCAAGGCGGCTGCGGGGTGGCAGAAGCCGCTGCTCGAGGCGGCGCGGCGCGCCGGCAGTGTGAGCGAGTTGCGGCCCAACGTGCGGGAGGGGCTGGCCGGTGTGGCGGCGCTCCTCGACCGGTTGCGCGATGCGGTGGGGCAGGCTGACCCGGCGACCGCGCTCGAGACCATCCTCGCCACGACGGGTTACGAGCAGTACCTGGCGGAAGAGGGGGCCGAGGGGATGGAGCGCATCGAAAACGTCCGGGAGCTCGTGGCCGGGGCCGCGGCGTGGGCCGAGGTCCAGGATCCCGACGCCGCGGAAGGCACCGGCAATCCTGTGGAGCGCTACCTGACGCAGGCCGCGCTCATTACGCCTGTCGATGAAGCACGCGACGTGCCGGGGGTCACGCTGACCACGACGCACATGGCGAAGGGACTCGAGTGGCCGATCGTCGCGCTCGCGGGTCTGGAGGATGGATTGATTCCGCTCGGTCGCTCGACAGAGCAGCCGGGCGGCGTCGAAGAAGAGCGACGACTCTGTTACGTGGGTCTCACGCGCGCGCGCGAAAAGTTGTATCTCTCATGGGCGCGCACCCGGTACCGCAACGGGCGGCTGGAGCTGGCGGAGCCGTCTCGCTTTCTCAACGCGCTGCCCCCGCACGTTGTCGAGCAGCGGAGTACGACGCCCTCGTGGCGACCGTTACGTTCCTCGGGTGCGATGGCGCCGCGGCCGTCCCGGCCTCGTGGCGCCGCGGCGCGGCGGCTGCCGGACATCGGATTTCCCGAAGAAGTGTCGCAGGACGCGCCGCGATACATCAAAGGCGAGCGGGTGCGGCACCGCAAGTTCGGCGGTGGTATCGTGCGCGCGGTCTCGGGCGAAGGCCGAGACCGGCGCGTGAGTGTGGACTTCGACGATCCGGACATCGGCACAAAGCAACTGCTCGTCGCCTATGCCGGCCTCGAGCGTGATTGGGAAGGAGAAGGGGCATGAGCGTTTCGCGGGAAGAAGTACTCCGCATCGCGCAGCTGGCGGAGCTCGACGTGGACGACGAGACGTTGCCGACGCTTGCGGACCAGATGTCGCGCATTCTCGATTACGTTGCGCAGCTGAGCGCCGTGCCGGCGAACGGCACGGTCAAAGTCTTTGTGCCTGGCCCCGACGCGATCCGATTCCGCGCCGACGAAGTCACCCCCTCCGGGCTTGCGTTTGGTCCCGATGAGTTCGCGCCTGACTTCAAGGAGGGCTTCTTCGTCGTGCCGAAGCTTGGCCAGTTCGAGTGAGTGACGCAAAAGCGGTCGCCGACCGCCTGGTGAAAGCGAAGCGCCTCAACGCGCTGCTCACCCCTCCCAAGGATCTCCGCAAGTCGCTCGTCACCCAGGACGCGGCCGCACGCCCGACCGGGGTGCTCTACGGCATGCCCGTCGCCGTGAAAGACAACATCTGCACGTTGGAATTCACGACGAGTTGCGGCTCCCGCATTCTCGAAGGGTATCGCTCCCCATATGAAGCCACCGCCGTCGCGAAGCTCAAGGCCGCCGGCGCGTTGATCGCCGGCAAGACGAACTGCGACGAGTTCGCGATGGGTTCCTCGACTGAGCACTCCGCCTACGGCCGCGTCCTGCACCCGCTCGACAAGACCCGCGTGCCCGGCGGCTCGTCCGGCGGATCCGCGGCGCTCGTGGGTGCGGGAGCGGTGCCCGCCGCGCTCGGCTCCGAGACGGGTGGCTCGGTGCGGCAGCCGGCCGCCTTCTGTGGGGTCGTCGGCATCAAGCCGACCTACGGTCGCGTCAGCCGGTACGGCCTCGTCGCATTCGGATCGTCGCTCGATCAAATCGGCGTGTTTGGGCGGAGCGTCCACGATGCCGCCCGGGTGCTGTCGGTCATCAGCGGGCGCGATCCCAGGGATGCGACCTGCGAGGACCGGGACCCGCTGCGGTTGCCCACCGTGCCGGAGTCGCTGCAGGGCTTCGTGATCGGCCTGCCGCGGGAGTACTTCCCCCCCGAGCTCGATCCGGCCGTGCGACGCGCGTGCGATCGGGCGATCAGAATGATGAAGGAGTTGGGGGCCGCGGTCCGCGACGTCTCGTTGCCGCACACCCCGTACGCCGTGCCGACGTACTACGTCATCGCGCCGGCGGAGGCGTCATCCAACCTGGCCCGCTACGATGGGGTCCGGTACGGGCCCCGGTTCAACGGGGCAACGGATCTGCGCGGCCTGTATCGCGCGACCCGCGGCCAGGGGTTCGGAGCCGAGGTGCGCCGCCGCATTCTCATCGGCACCTACGTCCTGTCGGCGGGTTACTACGACGCCTATTACCGGCGCGCCCAACAGATGCGCGCCCTGATCGCCCAGGACTTCCGGAATGTGTTCGACCGTGGCGTGGACCTGCTGTTTACGCCTACGGTCCCCACTCCCGCGTTCAAGGCGGGGGAGAAGCTCGCCGATCCGATCGCGATGTACATGTCCGACATCTTCACCGTGACGGCGAATCTCGCCGGCCTGCCGGCGATCTCGCTGCCGATCGGACGAGTGAAGGGATTGCCGATCGGCGGTCAGTTGATCGGGCAGGCGTTCCTCGAGGACGAAATGATCGAGGCCGCGTACGCGCTCGAGCGTGTCGTGCCGGCGACGGACGAAGCCTGATGAGCCCCCCCCCCTCCTGGGAAACGATCATCGGGCTCGAGACGCACGTGCAGCTGCGCACGCGCTCGAAGATGTTCTGTGGTTGCTCGACCGCGTTCGGCGCGCCTCCCAATACGCAGGTCTGCCCCGTCTGCCTGGGACTGCCCGGCGCGCTGCCGGTGGCGAACGGCGCCGCGATCGGCCTCGCCGTGCGCGGCGCGCTCGCGCTCGGCTGCACCGTCCAACCCAAGAGCATTTTCGCGCGCAAGAACTATTTCTATCCCGATCTGCCCAAGGGGTATCAGATCTCCCAGTTCGATCAGCCGTTGGCGACGAACGGCACCGTGTCGTTCGTCTCGCCCGACCGGGGGATCGTGAACGCCACGATCGTGCGGCTGCACCTGGAGGAAGACGCCGGCAAGTCCATTCACGATCGTTTTGCGAAAGCGACCGCGGTCGACCTCAACCGCTCGGGCGTGCCGCTCATCGAGATCGTGGGCGGACCCGATCTCCGCTCACCGGCGGAGGCGCGCGCGTACCTCCAGACCCTGAAGCAGCTGCTCGAGTACATCGGCATCTCCGATTGCGACATGGAGAAGGGCAGTCTGCGAGTCGACGCGAATCTTTCCGTGCGCCGTGCAGGCGAGACGGCGCTTAGTACGCGCACCGAAGTCAAGAACATCAACTCGTTCGCGTTCGTCGAGAAAGCGCTGGCCGTGGAACGCGACCGGCAGATCGCGCTCGTCGAGTCGGGCGGCAGCGTGACGCAGCAGACGATGCTGTACGACTCGCGCGAGAACAACGTGCGGCCGCAGCGTTCAAAAGAGGACAGCCACGACTATCGCTACTTCCCCGAGCCGGACCTGCCGCCGCTCGTCCTGACGCCGGAGTTCGTCGCGGAGCAGCAGAGCGAGCTGCCGGAGCTTCCGAGTGCGAAGCGCGACCGGTTCGTCGCCACCTACGGACTCGGTCGCGAGCATGCGACGGTCGTGACGGCCACCCGAGCGGTCGCGGACTATTACGAGACGGTCGCGAAGACGAGCGCCGAGCATCAGGCCGCGGCCAACTGGGTGATGACGGAGGCGCTCGCAGACGCGAAGGACCATAACGATCAGCTCCGCGTGTCACCGGCCGCGCTCGCGCAGATCATCGGGCTGGTCAAGGGCGGTACGCTGAGTCATCAGGCGGCGAAGCGCGTCTTCGCGGAGGTCGCGGCCAAAGGCGGCGATCCCCGCTCGGTCGCCGAGTCGCTCGGCGTCATTCAGGTGGGGGATACGAACGTCGTCACCGGCTGGGTGACCGATGTGCTGGGCGCGCATCCCACCGAAGTCGCTCGCTACAAGCGGGGCGAGGTGAAGCTGATGCCGTTTTTTCTGGGACAGGTGATGCGCGCGTCGAAGGGTAAGGCCGATCCGAAACTGGCGCAGCGCGTCCTCGAGGAGAAACTCGCCTCTTAGCTCTCCCGCCAGGGACGCTGCGCGCGCGACTGCTTCCAGTAAGCGAGCGGCGGCGTCGGCAATCCAAAATGCTGCTGCGCCGTTTCTTCCACGCGTTCAGGCTCGTGCCGGCCGCCTTCCCGCAATGCCTGGCGCCGCATCCGTTTCGCCAATCCCAGCGCCTTCTCGCCCGCGGGATCCAGCCGGCGGGCAGCCGCATCGCTCGCGTCGGCGCCCAGCGTTTCCATGACGTATTCGAACGCCACCGCCATGTGCTTTTCGATGTCCGAATCGGCGAGGTCCCAGCGGCTCGTGCCCGCGATCACCTGGAACACCCACTGCCAGCTCTGACTCTCGGTGAGATGCACCATCCCGCGGAACAGCCGGCGATTGGTGCGGACGCTGAAGAGCGTGGGCGACAGAATCTCGTCGAGATGCGCATCGCTCGCCGCGTGGTCCTTGAGGATGACATCGCGGGCCTCGCGCGCGTAGGCGTCGCCCAGATGCGTCTCGAAGCGGCTTTCCCAATACGAATGGCCCAACGCGACGGTGCTCGACGTGAGCACCAGCTGGCGCGGGACGAAAAAGTTGTGGGCGATCGTGTCGGCCGCGAGGTGTGAGAGGTAGCCGAGTCCAAAGGCTCGGAGCGGATCACTCGGCGCGAGGTCGAAGATCTCCTGACCGACGTGCCACGCGTGGCAATGTCGTCCGACGGGCGCGTACTTCTTCGCCATCGACGTGTCGGCCGCGATGTTGCCGTAGAGAAAATCGTACGGGAAAGCACGCAGCAGATCGGCCACGATGGTGGGCAGCTGGTGCAGATTCGCTAGCACCGATTCGCCCAGGAAGATGTGGGTGCCGGGTGTCCAGGCGTGGGCCACTCCCGGGAAGAGCACCAGCCCGACGATGGCGAGGAGGGCGGCGGCTCCGAGTCGTCTCACCGTCGCTTCTTGCCCTTCAGGAGCTTGCGACTCCAGCGCCAGACGGACAGTCCACGGCGCACGTCCCGCATCGTGGCCGCCGCGTCGAGGGCCGTTTCCTCGAGCTCCTGCTGCATCACCTCCGCCAGGGAGTCGAGATCGGTGAGCCGCTCCTCGGCTGCATCTACGGCGCGGACAATGCGTTGTCGCACGTCGCGCGATGCTCCGACCAGGGCATCGGCCTCGGTCTTGATCGAGCCAATCAGCTGATGCACATCGGCGAGCGCGGGTCCCGCAAAGCCTTTCAGCGCCCTCACCGCGGTCCGCACGCCGAGCGCCGCAGCCATGATGCCACCGGCGGCGACCAGGGCAGCGAGGGCGATGATCACGAGACTGATCGCCGACACCACGCCGACCCAGGTTGGCAGCATCACGAAACCTCTGCCGGTCTCGGGCGTGCTGTCAACGGGGTCAGCGACGCCATGGCCTCAGCGGCCATCACGCTCAGCAGGATGGTGACCAGCATCGCGCCGGGCGCTCCCCGCACCAAGTCGAATCCTGCGGCGAGCGCGACGGCGGTGGAACCCTGGTGTATGACGGAGTAGGCAAATTCCCGGGGCGGCGCGAACGGCAGTGCTCGCCAAACGGGGTCAACTTGATCGAGACCGAATCGTACCGTCACCCAGCGCACCAGCACGCGGAACAAGGGGAGGACAACCGCGGCCAGAAGCAGCCAGGGCGTCAGCGGGCGGAGCAGGGCGCCGGCGACTATAAGGAAAGCGGCGTAAAGTGGGAGCTCCCAGCGTCCTAACAACCCGGCGACGGCGCGGTGCGCGACGGTCGGTGAGAAACTTATGAAGACCGCTGCCTCCAACCCGCACACGACGAACGGCGAGAGGCCCGCCGCGTAGCTGAACCCGGCGCCGCACAAGATCGCGGCGAAGACGGCGATGCCGGCGCCCTGCGGCTCCTGCAACAATCCGCCGCGCGCCAGCGCGACGAACAGGCCTCCCAGCGCTGCCCCCGCGACCAGCGTCAGCGCCAAGTTCCGAGCGGCAAGGTGGGGATGATGGAGCGCGACCGCGACGGTTACGGCCGCAGCGCCGAACAGGGTATCGAGCAGTGCGTTGCGGCGGCCGAGTCGGGGCCCGCGCTGGCTCGCGGCAGTCGTGAGGGCTCCGCCGAGTACGAGTGCCGTGGGGAGGGCTGGGCGGCCCCACGCTTCGGCGAGTGCCGGAAGCGCGTGCGCCATCGCCCACGCCATCACGGTTGTCACCAGCAGGACAGGGAGCGCGAGGGTCGCTCCGATGAGCCAGGTGCGACCGGAGACGCGCCGTACCATCCGCCATTCGAGGCGCGCGCCGAACAGTGCGCCGATCCATCCGATCGCGAGCGCAACGAGCGGTTGGAGTATGCGAAGTCCTGCGGCGTCGAGGACGCCGAGTCCAGGTCCCAGCAGCAGGCCGAGCAGCAGGAACGGCACGCCCGTCGCGAGGAGATCGTCGAGCACTGCGGGGTGGCGGAAGGAGGGTCGCGACAAGCGCGTGACGCCGATACCGGCGATGATGACGAGCGCCAGCGCAAGCACGGGATGCACGAGGGCCAACGTTCGCGAACGCTTGACGCAGGCGCAAGCGCCCCCGTAGCTTGGGCGGACCTATGCCACCGTCGTTCCGTGTCACGGGGGGGCGCGCCCTCTCGGGCACGATCCGGCCCGCGGGCAACAAGAACGCGGCTCTTCCCATTCTCGCGGCTACTCTCCTCGCCGACGGCCCGTGCCGCATCGACAACGTGCCGCGGATTCGCGACGTCGAAACCCTGCTCGCCTTGCTGCAGCACGTCGGCGCGGCGGTGCAGTGGCATGGGACGAACACCGTCGAAGTGGACGCGAGCCGCACCGAGCCGAAGCCGCTCGATCCCGCACTGTGCAAGGAAATCCGCGCCTCGATTCTGCTCGCGGGTCCGATGCTGGCGCGCTTCGGTCGCGTGACCCTGCCGCCGCCCGGAGGCGACGTCATCGGACGGCGGCGCGTCGATACGCACTTTCTGGCGCTGGAACGGCTGGGCGCGGATGTCAGCCTTGGCGACGCGTACAAACTCGAAGGGAAGCTCAAGGGCGCCGACATCTTTCTCGACGAGCCCAGTGTCACGGGCACCGAAAACGCGCTCATGGCTGCCGTGCGCGCGAGCGGAACCACCGTGCTGCGCAACGCGGCGTCGGAACCGCACGTGCAGGATCTCGCGCGTTTTCTCGTCTCCCTCGGTGCAGCAATCGACGGCATCGGCAGCAACACCCTCACGATCGAGGGGGGCCGCGCGCTCACGGCGGCTGCGCATACCGTCGGCCCCGATCACATCGAGATTGGCTCGTTCATCGGATTGGCGGCCGTCACCGGCGGCGCTATTACGATTGACGGCGTCCGCGGCGACGATCTGCGGTCCACGTTGCTCGCGTTTGAGCGCCTCGGCGTGCGGCCGCGCCTCAATGGCGCGCAGCTGATCGTCGACGCCGGCCAGGAGCGCCGCATTCGCCCCGATCTGGGTGGTCACGTCCCGAAGCTCGAAGACGGACCGTGGCCTGCGTTTCCCGCGGATCTGATGTCTATCGCCATCGTTGTCGCGACGCAATGCGAAGGGTTGCTGCTCGTATTCGAGAAGCTGTTCGAGTCGCGGCTGTTCTTCGTGGACAAATTGATCGGCATGGGCGCGCGCATCGTGCTGTGCGATCCCCATCGGGCCGTGATCGCCGGGCCGTCCGCGTTGCGCGGGCAGGTGGTCGAGAGTCCCGACATCCGTGCCGGGATGGCGATGCTGCTGGCGGCGCTGGTGGCGCAGGGCGATTCCGTGATCCAGAACATCGGGCAGATCGAGCGGGGCTACGAGCACATCGATGATCGGCTGAGAGCGTTGGGGGCGCAGATTGAGCGTCGATCCTAGAGTAGGGGCGCAGCATGCTGCGCCCGTACACGACCTCGCCGAAATCTCCGCGGGCGATGCCGCCGTCCCGCGACTCGAGCTGATGGAGTGGGCCCAGCGGTATGGCGTCGTCGCGGGGATTACGACCCGGCCGCTCAGTCTCGGGTTGTGGAGTGACGAGCCGGTCGGCCAGGTGATCGGCCGCTGGCGCGCCTTCCGCGCCGCCTTCGGCGCCCGCTTTCCCGCGATGGTGCTTGCTCATCAGGTGCATGGCACCGACGTGCATTGGCACGAGTCGCTGCCCGACGGCTGGCTCATTCTCGATGGCATCGATGGTCATGCGACAGGCGAGCGCGGCGTGTTGCTCACTGTCACCGTCGCCGATTGTATTCCGGTGTACTTCACCGTTCCGCAGAAGGGCGCGGTCGCGCTCGTCCATGCGGGATGGCGCGGGACCGCGGACGGCATCCTCGAGCAATGCGTGGAGCTCCTCAAGTGGCGTGGCTTCGCGACACCGAGCGATATTGTAATGCATTGCGGCGTAGGTATTTGTGGCAGCTGTTATGAGGTAGGTTCTGAAGTGGCGGTCCGTTTTGGATTAACCGGGACGGTGATGTTGGACCTCCGCGCGATCCTGACCCGGCAGGCGCGTGATCTGGGCATCGCCGAGATCACGGTCTCTCCGTGGTGTAGCGCCGAAGGGCGGGACCGATTCTTCTCGCATCGCGCCTCGCGCGGGCGGGACGGACGGATGGTCGCCTACCTCGGCCGGGCGCTCGGTTGACATAGGGGAGACCCCGGCTACATTCCCCTCCTGAAGCGGGCGAAGTTCTGCCCGCGCTTTTTTTTCATGCTCACTGAGAGTCTTGTCGAGGCCTTCCGAGCCCGGCTTGAAACGCTGGGGTTCGATCTGGCCGACCTGCGCATCGGCGGGACGCCGAACCGACCACTCGTCCAAGTCCGCATTGACTGTCCGCCACGGAACGTCACGGTCGAAGACTGCAGCCGGGTCAGCCGCGCGCTCGAACAATGGCTCGACGCGGACAGCGGGGGCGGGGGCGGGGGGGCCCTGGGCAATCGCTATGTCTTGGAGGTGTCGAGCCCGGGGATCGAGCGGCCGGTGCGCTGGCATCGCCACTGGGTGCAGTTCATAGGCCGGGACGTAAGGGTGAAACTGGCGGGGATGGGCCGGGTCCGCGCACGGATTGTGGCGGTTCCGGACCAGGACACGGTGGTTTTGGCCCCTGAAAACGGTGTCGAGCGCGCGTTTCGCGTCGAGGAGATTCGTGACGCCCGGCTCGTCGCCGATCTAGAATAGAGGATTATTGATGGCGAACGCAACCGACGTAGTCTCGGCGATCCGAGAACTGACCAGCACGAAGCAGCTCGAACGCAGCGAGCTGATCGACCTGCTCAAGGACGGCCTGCATGCCGCCCTCGTCAAACGCTACGGTCCGAATGTGCGCGCCGAGATCGGCATCGATGAGCTGAAGGGGTCGATCCGCATCGTCGTGCTCAAGACCGTCGTCCCGACCGTCGAAGATCCCGGCACGCAGGTCTCGCTCGAAGAAGCGCGCTACGAGGATCCCGAATTCGAGCCCGGCGACGTGCTGGAAGAAGAGGTGCCGTTCGATCAGTTCGGTCGCACGGCGGTGCAGGCCGCCAAACAGCGCATTATCCAGCGCGTCCGCGAAGGCGAGCGCACGCGCATCCGGGAGGAGTTCTCCGGCAAGGTCGGCGAGCTGCTCTCCGGCGAGGTCCAGCAGATCGAGCGCGGCAAGATCGTCGTCATGCTCAACAAGTTCCGCGAAGCCGAAGCGATCATTCCGTACCGCGACCAGAATCACCGCGAGCACTTCCACCAGGGCGATACGATTCGCGCGGTCTTGAAGCGCATCGAGGAAACCCCCAAAGGCCCGCGGCTCATCCTGTCGCGCGCGGACCCGCTGTTCGTCAAGGCCTTGTTCAAGTTGGAAGTCCCCGAAATCCAGCAGCAGATCGTCGAGATCCGCGCCACGGCACGGGAAGCGGGCAGCCGCACCAAGATCGCGGTGTGGTCGCGGGACGACGGCATCGATCCGGTCGGCGCCTGCGTGGGGCTCAAGGGCTCGCGCGTGCAGGCCGTCGTGAACGAGCTTAACGGCGAGCGCATCGACATCGTGCCATGGTCGTCCGATCCCGAGCGGTTCGCCAAGCTGTCGCTCGCGCCGGCCCGCGTCGCCCGGGTCTTTTCAGATCCCGAGTCGAAGACGATTCAGGCGATCGTGGACGAAGACCAGCTGTCGCTCGCGATCGGCCGCAACGGCCAGAACGTGCGCCTCGCGTCCGAGCTGACCGGGTGGAAGGTCGATCTCTACTCGAGCCGCGAGTGGCTGGAGCGCGGCGGCGAGGGTCCGCTGTTCGCGCCGCTGCCGCCCGCCGACGAATCGGTCACGCAGGTCGCGCTCAGCGAAATGAAGGGTCTCTCGCCCGAGCTGGTGGCGGTCCTCGAGCAGGCCGGGAAGAAGACGCTGCAGGACATTCTCGATCTCGAGCGCGAGGAAGTGGACCAGCTCCCGGGCATGACGCCAGACCTGGCCGACAAGATGATGGCTTTCCTCAATGAGATGACGGAAGAGGGCGGAGAAGAGGAGCCAGGGGCGGCGGCGCCCAAAGCGTCCGCGTGAGCGCGCGGATTATCCGACTGTTGGGCCTCGGCGTGCGAGCAGGAAATGTCGTCATTGGCGTGGCAGGCGTTCGCGCAGGGTTGCAGCGGGGGACGTTGGCGTGCGTCGTGCTGGCGCAGGATGCCGGCCAGCGCACGACCGAGAAGGTGGAGCGGCTCGCGAAGGCCCGAAACATTCCGGTGCTCCGCGGGCCAGTGGCGGCGGAACTGGGCGCGGGACTGGGCCGGCCTGCGGTGCAAGCCGTCGGCGTGACCGATCCCGCACTGGCGCGCGGCCTGATAGCCGAGAGCTGATAGCCGAAGTTCGGAGGAGTGAGTGGCAACGACGCGGATCCATGATCTAGCAGCGGAATTCGGCATCTCCAGCGAGCAGCTGATGGGCATGCTTAAGGAGATGGACATCTTCGTGCGGAGTCATCTGACGCCGCTCAAGGACGAGCAGGTGTCGCTGATGCGCGCGCGCTGGGAGCGCGACAAACGCAAACAGAAACAACCCGCCGCGCCGCCCAAACGGCGGCGCGCCGTGGCCACGGTCGTCGCGCTCGCGCCCGAACCGGTCGCCGCAACCGACAGCCGCCCCAAACGGCGCCGCCGGACGGCTGCCGAAGTTGCCGCGGCCGACGCCGCCGCCGCTGAAGTAGCCGCCGCCGAAGCGGCCGCGGCCGAGATCGCGCGCCAGGCGCTCGAAACCGCGGCACGCGAGCAGGAAGAAGAACGTTCCGCCGCGTCGCTCGAAGAACGTGCCGCCGCGCTGTTCAAGGATCTCGCGCCTGCCGAGTCCGCCGAGGCTCCCGCAGAGGCGGCGGCTCCGACACTGACGTTCGCGCCACCTCCGGCGGCCGCGCCCGTCAGCTCTCCGACGCTGGCTCCGCCCCAGCCCCCCCCGCGGCCGTTCATCCCGACGCCAGTCCGCCCGCGTCCCGTCGCGCGCGGGACGCCGTCCGGGCCGGGTACTTCCGTACCGCCGCGCCCGGTCGCGTCCGCCGCCCCGGGCGCCCCGCCGCTCGACGAGCGCCGGCGGGAGAAGGGCAAGAAGCGCAAGAAGGGGAAGAAGTCCCTCGTCGATCAGGAAGCGGTCGCGCAGAACATCTCGCGCACGCTCGCCACGCTGAAGGCGCCGGTTGGGAAAAAGGGTGTCCACCGCCGTGAAGAGGGCCCGACTTTCCGCGAGGTACAGGAGGAACGACGGCGCGAAGAGCGCGAGCGCGAAAAGACGCTGGTGCGGGTGACGGAGTTCATCACCGTCTCCGAGCTCGCCAACACGCTCAAGGTGCCCCCGACGCAGATCGTCACCTTCGCGTTCAAAGAGCTGGGCCAGATGGTGACGATCAACCAGCGGCTCGACTTCGACATGATCGAGCTGATCGCGTCGGCCTTCGGGTTCCAGGCGGTGAAGGAAGAGGAGTACGCCACCACCCAGACCGAAGAAACCAAAGACGCCGACGAAACGCTGAAGCCGCGGCCGCCGGTCGTGACGATCATGGGCCACGTCGACCACGGCAAAACGTCGCTGCTCGACTACGTCCGCAAAGCCAACGTCGTCGCGGGCGAAGCGGGCGGGATCACGCAGCACATCGGCGCCTACCAGGTCACGCTCAAGGACGGTCGCAAGATCACCTTCCTCGACACGCCGGGTCACGAAGCGTTCACAGCCATGCGGGCCCGCGGCGCGCAGGTCACGGACATCGTGGTGTTGGTCGTCGCCGCCGACGACGCGATCATGCCGCAGACCATCGAGGCGATTTCGCACGCCAAAAACGCCGGCGTGCCCCTCGTCGTAGCGATCAACAAGATCGACCTGCCGACGGCGAACGTGCAGAAGGTGAAGCAGGACCTGTTGTCGCACGGCGTCGTCCTCGAAGAATTCGGCGGCACCACGTTGATGACGCCGATCTCGGCCAAGCAGGGCACCAACGTCGAGGCGCTGCTCGACCAGATCCTGCTCCAGGCGGAGCTGCTCGACCTCAAAGCGAATCCCGACCGCAAGGCACAGGGATCGGTGCTCGAAGCGTCGCTCGATCCGGGCAAGGGCGCGCTCGCCACCATTCTCGTGCAGAATGGCACGCTGCGCGTGAGTGACGATTTTATCTGCGGCCAGTACTCGGGTCGGGTGCGCGCGATGTACGACGAGCGCGGCGGCACCGAGACCGAGGCCGGCCCCTCCACGCCGGTGCAGATCCTCGGGTTCGAGGGTGTGCCGGAAGCGGGCGACAGTTTCCTGGCGATGGACGACGCCGCGGCGGCGCGCGAAATCGCGCAGAAGCGCCAGCGGCTCGAGCGCGAAGCGCAGCATCGCCGCTCCGGCCGGGTGAAGACCCTCGAAGACTTCATGGCCGAAGCCGCCGCCGGGGGCGTGGCGACCTTGCGGATCATCATCAAGGCCGACCAGGGCGGACCCGCCGAGGCGCTCGCCGATGCGTTGGCGCAGCTCTCGACGGCCGAGGTGAAGGTCGAAGTAGTGCACCGCGGCGTCGGTGCGATCACCGAATCCGACGTGCTGCTGGCGCGTGCGTCGGGGGCGATCATCGTGGGATTCCACGTCCGGCCCGATTCCAACGCGCGGGCCGCGGCGGATCGCGAGCGGGTCGAGATCCGGACCTACCGCATCATCTACGAGGCGGTCGAAGAGGTGAAGCTGGCCATGGAAGGCCTGCTCGCCCCGGAGAAGAAGGAAATCGTGCTGGGCGAGGCGGAAGTCCGTCAGACGTTCAAGATCGCTAAGGTCGGGACGATCGCCGGCTGTTTCGTGCGCAGCGGCGTCATCCCGCGTACGGGACACGTCCGCGTGATCCGCAACGGCGTCGAGGTGTACGACGGCACGTTGGCGTCGCTCAAGCGGTTCAAGGACGACGTCCGCGAAGTCCGCGAGGGCTTCGAGTGCGGCATCGGCATCGAGAACTTCAACGACGTCAAAGTGAGCGACTTGATCGAATCATACCGCATCGAGGAGGTCGCGCGCTCCCTCAGCGCTGCTGAGTCGTGATCGTGGGCGTGATGGTGTGGGAGCTGCATCTGCCCGCGTGCCAGTCGCTCAAAGACAAGCGCACGATCGTCAAGAGTCTCAAGGATCGGATGCACAACCGCTTCAACCTGTCGGTCGCCGAGACGGGGCATCACGATCTGTGGCAGCGCGCCGAGCTGACGGCCGCGGTGGTGAGCACCGACCGGCGCCATGCCGAGAGCGTGCTGCGCGAAGCGGATCAGCTGGTGGCGGGAGCGGATGGCGCGCGCATCGTGGACACCAGTGCGAGCTATCTCTGAGATGAAGCGTCGCAGCCATCGTCCCGAACGCGTGAGCGAGATGATCCGCCAGGCAGTGGGCGCGTTCCTCACCGGCGACGTGCGCGATCCCCGCATCGGATTCGTCACGGTGACCGGCGTCGAGGTCTCGCTCGATCTGTCGCACGCCAAGGTACGCGTGAGCGTCATGGGCTCCGACGAGGAAAAGGCAAGGTCGCTCGAGGGATTGGCGAGCGCCGCGCGGTTTCTGCGGGCGCAGCTCTCGAAGGAGCTGCATCTGCGGACGAGCCCGGAGCTGCATTTCCAGCTGGACCGCGGACTCGAGCACGCGCAGCACATCGATCGCGTGTTGAAGGAGCTGAAGGAGACGGACGACTGAGAAACGGTGGGCTCGTCCTGGTCGCCAAGCCAGCCGGCCCCACGTCTCACGATGTCGTGGACATTGTCCGTCGCGCGCTCGGCGAGCAGCGCGTCGGGCATCTGGGCACGCTGGATCCGTTCGCCAAAGGTTTGCTGGTGCTGGTCGTCGGACGGGCGACGCGGCTTGCGCCGTTTGCCGCGGAGTGGCCGAAGACGTACGAAGGGGTCATCCGCCTCGGCGTCACGACCGACACCGATGACCCGACCGGCTCGGTCGTGGCCACGGCGCCGTGGACGGGCATCACGCCCGCGCAGCTGGCGAACGTGATCGGCAGCTTCCGCGGCGCATAC
The DNA here is from genome assembly GCA_035300745.1 of Gemmatimonadales bacterium. GTDB lineage: Bacteria > Gemmatimonadota > Gemmatimonadetes > Gemmatimonadales > GWC2-71-9 > 20CM-2-65-7. The sequence goes on from DATGVC010000196.1 coordinate 15,728, forward strand.
CAGCAGCGGCCGCCGGCGTACTCAGCGGTGAAGATCGAGGGCGAACGGGCCTATCGTCGCGCGCGGCGCGGCGAAGCCGTGGCGCCAGAGCCGCGGCCGGTCGAGATCCGCGAGCTGGAGCTCGTGGAAGCCGCCGTGCCCGATCTGCGGTTCCGCGCGACGGTGAGCGCCGGCACGTACGTGCGGTCGCTGGCGCGAGACATCGGCGCGAAGCTGGGGTGCGGCGCGCATCTCACCGCCCTGCGGCGTACGGCCGTCGGCCCGCTGCGCCTGGCGGACGCGGTCGCACCGGAAGCGGTCACGCGAGCGACGTTACAGGATGCTGCGGTTCTGGTCGCGCATCTGCCGCGCCGCCAGCTGGATGACGACGAGCGGGACGCTGTCGTGCATGGCCGGCCGCTACACATGAAGGAAGGGGCGCCAGGCGGGGAGCGGGTAGCGCTTTTTAGTGGGAACGCCCTGCTAGCCGTGGCGGAGCAGGTGGGCGACCTTCTGAAGCCACGCGTCGTGGTGACGGAAGACTGATGACGCGTCCTGCGGTCGTCACGTTGGGTACCTTCGATGGCGTGCATCGCGGCCACCAGGCGGTGCTCGCCGAGGTGACGCGCCGGTCGCGAGCTGGAAAACTGACGAGCGTGCTGGTCACGTTCGATCCACATCCGCTCGCTGTAGTGAATCCGGCGGCGGCGCCGAAGCTGCTGACGCTGCCCGACGAAAAAGCGCAGCTGGTGACGGCACAGGGCATCGAACGGTGCGTGCTGATGCCCTTCACGCCGGCGGTGGCGCAGCTCGACGCCGAAGCATTTGTCGGCCGGCTGCACGATGAATATGGGATGCGCGAGCTCGTGATGGGCTACGATCACGGGTTTGGCCGCGGGCGAGCCGGTGACGTCGATTTGGTGCAGCGGTTGGCGCGGGACCGCGGCTTCGGGATGGCGGTGGTGGACGCGGTACGCGACCATGGACAGCCGATCTCGTCGACACTGATCCGCACCGCGCTGGCGCATGGCGATTTGGCGGCGGCGGACCGCTGGTTGGGCCGCTCGTATGGGATTCGAGGGAAAATCGTGCGGGGCGCGGGACGCGGACGGACGATTGGCGTCCCGACGCTGAATCTCGAGGCGCCCGATCCGCGCAAGCTGTTGCCGCCTGACGGCGTGTATGCCGTACGCGTGAAACTGCAGGGAAGGGGGAAGGGGGAAGGGGCGGTGTTCGGCGGCATGATGAATCAGGGACCGCGCCCCACCTTTGGTGAGCAGGCTCGCACGCTCGAAGTCCATCTGTTCGATTTCGACGGCGAGTTGTACGGGGAAACTGTAGACGTGGCATGGGTCCGTCGCCTGCGTGAAGTGCAGGCGTTCCCGTCCCGCGAAGCGCTGGTGGCGCAGCTCGAGCGCGACCGCCAGGCGGCGCGGGCGACCCTCAACCGGTAGAGAGAGGCGATGGGGAAGATTCGTCAGCGGCTGTACTTCATCGGGGCATTGATCGTGCTATCCATCATCTCCCTGGTGCCGCGCAACGCGAAGCTGCGCATCCGCGATGCCGCGACCGGGACCATGAAGGACACGACGGTCCGGCGGGTGCCAATCAACCTCGGCCTCGACCTCCAAGGTGGCATTCACTTGGCGCTCGAGGTCGACCAATCCAAGGGACCGGTGCCCGACTGCGCCGATGCGATCCAGCGCGCCGAGCGCGTCGTGCGCACCCGCATCGACGAGTTCGGCACGACCGAGCCCGTCGTGCAGATCCAGGGCCGCTGCCGCCTGATCGTGGAGCTCGCTGGCGAGAAGGACCCCGCGCGGGCCAAGAGCGTGGTTCAGCGGACGGCGTTCCTCGAGTTCCGCATCACCGACATGAAGGGTCTGTTCAAGGACGCGCTGCCGCAGATCGACGCGGCGTTGCGCCGTGCCGGGGTCAGGTCG